>CANNJE010000015.1 GCA_947504605.1 Chitinophagaceae bacterium | reverse complement strand
GGTGAATATAAACTTGCACAAATTCCGGGAGCATATAGTTTGCCATTATTTAGCGACGAAGAAAGAAAAGTTGTGGGTACGGCATATAAACAACAGGGAAAACAAAAAGCCATCAAATTTGGCCTAGATTATTTTGGGGTAAAAATGAAGGAAATCGCAGAGGAGGTTGAAAATATTGTGAAGGTCCATAAACAAGAATTGCTGACGAGTGTTTCTGAACAAGTTGATCAAAACCGCATTATTGTTCATTGCTGGCGTGGAGGCATGAGAAGCGGAGCTGTTTCTTGGCTATTGGATCTTTATGGTTTTGAAGTGTATATTCTTGTTGGAGGATACAAGGCATATCGCAACTGGGTGATTAGTCAATTTGAAAAAGACTATAATTTTAAAATCCTTGGAGGCTATACCGGTAGTGGTAAAACAACAATTCTTCATCATCTTGAGAATTATAATCAAAAAGTTGTTGATTTGGAAAAACTAGCCAATCATAAAGGATCGGCATTTGGAGGAATAGGGCAAGGTGAACAGCCAACCCAGGAAATGTTTGAAAACCTGCTGGCTGCAGATTTAAATAAAAATCAACAAAACACTATTTGGTTGGAGGACGAAAGCCAGCGTATTGGGAGATTACATATTCCACACACATTATGGAATACGATGAGAGCAAAACCGGTTTATTTTGTAGATATTCCTTTTCATGAAAGATTAATTTACATCGAAAAGGAATATGGAATATGTGATAAAGAGCAGCTTCAAGAGTCTATAGAACGTATTCAAAAACGCCTTGGGCCATTGGAAACCAAAACCGCTATTGCGCATTTGCAAAAAGATGAGATTACAGAATGTTTTGGCATTTTGCTACTTTATTATGATAAACATTACAAAAAAGGTTTGCAAAACAGAGATAATATCGACAAGTTGCTAAATAAAATACCCTGTTTATCCGTTGATAGCATTGTCAATGCAAAAAAACTACATCTATGCAATTCCGAAAGTATGTAATTACACTTTTGTTTATTCTTCCATTTTCACTTTTTTCGCAGGATATTACCGGCCTATGGAAAGGCTCCCTTTATAATGATACTACCAAACAATTTTATAAATACGAGATTGGCATCAGTAAAGAAAAAGGAAAATATACCGGCTTTTCCCATACCTGGTTTTTACTGGATGATAAACAATATTATGGCGTTAAAAAAGTAAAAATAAAGGTAGCAGAAGATGGTAAAATTATTATTGAAGACGACGGGCTAATTGCCAATAACTATCCCGTAGCCCCCAGCAAAAATGTTCGTCAGCTAAATGTACTTATCCTTGATGAAAGTGAAAGTGAAATGAAGCTGACCGGGTCTTTCACAACCAATCGTACTAAAGAATACAGGCCTCTTACAGGTACCATAAATCTGCAAAGAAAAAATGATTTCTGGCAATCTGCTCTTGTACCACATTTACAGGAATTGGGAAAAGAAAAGGAATTGTCTTTTGTGAGAGAAGAAATAGAAACGCTGGCAAAGCTTGAGTTACAGAAAAAAAATGCCGCAGAACTATCGAAACGTGAGCAGGAATTTGCCGATAAAGAAAAAGCAAAAATAGAGATAGCAAAGCAACTTGCTTTAAAACAAAAGGAAACGGAAAGAGAAAATGTAGCCAAGCTAATAGCCAAACAGGAGGCAGAAGTAAAACTGCGGGAAGAAAAAGAAGCCGCTGAAAAGGAAATAGCCAAACAGCTTGTTATAAAACAGCAGGAAGCCAATAGAGAAATTGAAGCCAAGCTAATTGCAAAACAAGAAGCAGAAGCTAAGGCCGCAGCAGAGAAAGAGCGGAAAGAAACTGAAATAGCAAACTTGCAGGCAGTTAGACTACAGGAAGCCGAGAAAGAAAAAGCTAAAAAAGAATTGGTTATCAAAGAAGCCGCCGCAAAAAATTTGGCAGAAAAAGAAAAAGCCAGAGAAGCTTTTGCAAAACAACAGGCAGCCAAAGCTCTGGAAATTGAAAAGGAAAATACCGCAAAATTGTTGGCAAAAACAGCAGCAGAAATAAAAACCAATGCAGAGATAGCAAGGCGAACAGAACTTGCAAAGCAACAACAGGAAGAAAAAGTAAGAGCGGCTCAAATTTTAGCCCAGCAGGAAGCTATGTCTGCCGCAAAAAAGGAAAAAGAAAAAATAGAACTTGCTAAACAAAATACTATTCAACAACAGAAAGTTGAAAATGAAAAAGCGGCTGTTCTTTTGGCAAAAAAACAGCAGGTAGAAAAAGAGGAGGCTGAAAAATTATTGTCTAAAAAGCCTGTTGTTGGGCAATTACAAACAAATACAATTGCTGAGAATGAAAAGAAGACTACACCGGTTGCGGCTATAGGAGTAAAAGAACGTACAACTGTTTTACAGCAAACGGTAAGCTTTACAACAGATAGTTTGCAACTATCATTATATGATAACGGCGAAGTGGACGGTGATACTGTAAGTGTATTAATGAACGGACAATTAATCCTTGAAAAACAGGGTCTAAGTACAACCGCCATCAAAAAAACAATTTATATACCGTCCAACATAGATAGAGTTGAATTGGTGATGTATGCTGAGAGTCTTGGTTCTATTCCTCCTAATACAGGTTTGCTTGTAATTAAGGATGGGAAAAGTTTATATGAGATTCGCTTTAGTGGCGATTTACAAAAAAACGCCTCCATTGTATTTAACAGGAAGAAGGAGTAATATCTTTGCAGCATGCAGCAAGAAAGTAACAAAGAACACCCTGTCTTATTAACCCAGTATTCACATGGCGCAGGCTGTGGCTGTAAAATATCGCCAAAAATATTGGATGAAATTTTATCCAGCAATTTTGCAATGCCCGACAATGATAAATTGATAGTGGGCAATCATAGTAAAGATGATGCTGCTGTATATGATCTGGATAATGGAATGGCACTTATATCAACCACCGATTTTTTTATGCCGATTGTAGATGATCCTTACGAGTTTGGAAGGATTGCTTCGGCAAATGCTATTAGTGATGTATATGCCATGGGGGGCAAACCTGTTTTAGCGATAGCAATACTGGGTTGGCCAATTAATATTCTAGCACCCGCTATTGCACAAAAAGTAATAGAGGGCAGTAGAAGTATTTGTAGAGAAGCGGGTATTCCTCTTGCGGGTGGCCATAGTATTGATTCTCCTGAACCTATTTTTGGTTTAGCTGTAAATGGCCTTGTACCAATTGAAAATATTAAACAAAATAATTTAGCACAAGAGGGCGACCTGTTATTTTTAACCAAGCCACTTGGTGTTGGTATTTTAACTACAGCCGAAAAAAAGGGAATACTAAAAGAAAATCATAAAGGTTTGGCCGCTAAGCAGATGATGCAACTCAATAGAGCAGGGGAAGCATTGGGAAAAATAAAAGGGGTAACAGCCATGACAGATGTTACAGGATTTGGATTGTTGGGTCACCTAGTAGAAATGGCAGAAGGCAGTAACCTAAGTGCCCTGATTGATTTTGAAAATATACATTTAATAACTCCAGATCTCACAAATTATATAGATCAAAAAAGTATACCTGGTGGCACTAATCGCAACTGGGATAGTTACGGTCATAAGATTGGAACAGTGACCGAATATCAAAAAGCTATTCTGGCCGACCCGCAAACCAGTGGTGGTTTATTGTTTAGTGTAAGGGAAAATGCTATTGAAGAAATACAATCTGTTTTAAAGCAGAATGGTTTAGAACAATTTTTAAATCCAATTGGCCGATTGTTCACGAAGGGTAAGGAAAGTGTTATCGTAAAATAAAGAAACTTTTTAAAGGCCACTTCATCAAAGTGGCCTTTAAATTTCTGTAATATTATTTATTAATAAAAATGGCATCAATTTTTGTTGCCAGCAGTTGATCTTTCGCTGTAACAATATTGCCGGCATCATGTGTGGTTAACCATATTTCTACTTTGTTGTAAACATTGGTCCATAAAGGATGATGATCCATTTTTTCTGCCGCAAGGGCTACTCTTGTCATAAAAGCAAAAGCTTCAGAAAAATCAGCAAATTCAAAATTTCGATTAAGCTTATTGTTTTCTTCTTTCCACATAAACATTTCTTTATAAAATTAAATGTTGCTTGTTTTTTATTTTCTCGTTTGTCATTTCGTTAACCAACTGCACAGAGGGTATTAATCGAACAGACTGTATCAAAGTTTTTGTATTTTCTATTTCAAGCTCATCTCCCTTTATCAGCCATAAAAAATCAAGGTGTTTAAACTCTGGTAAAAGATATTCACCGTCGTGTTGATTATTATACAATAAATGAAAAGTTGTGCTGCTCGGTTCTTTAAATTCATAAACAGAAAAAAAGTAGTTCCGATTTTTTTTTCGCAATTGTATCTCGAGGCTATTATTTATCCTGAAATTATACCCCAGCTTTTGATTCACATGCCAAGTAAACAGGTAATCTTTTACCGGTGAAACTATGCCCATAAGAAAACTATTTTCAAAAAATTCTTCGGCTAAACTTTCGTTGTCTATTTTAAGCTTCATACATGGAGGAACACTGAATAGCGTGCTCAACTGTAGTGTTTTTTTAGAAAATAATGGGTAGTATTATTTCTTTATCCCCCCTTTTTATAGTAGCGCTGGTAGTTTGGCCTTTATCAAATTTGCCCAAAGCTTTCATGTACCCTTCTACATCAGTGGTGGCATAGTCTCCTAGTTTCAAGATAATATCGCCTTTAAGAACACCTGCTTTTTCGGCAGGCTTTCCGCTACTCACGCCATCTACATAAACACCCGGTCCTGCAAAAGTATAATCTGGCATAATACCCATGCTTACTTTAAAGCTTGTTCTACCCACAGAGACATCTCTTGTTTTTGTAAAAGCAAGCTTATCCTGTTCGTTGGTGGTGGTCAATACATTTTTTATATAAGCCAAAATTTGCGACATTCCGTTGAAATTAATTTTGTTTGCGTCATCACTTGGTTTGTGATAATCAAAATGGGTTCCTGTAAAGAAAAATAATACTGGAATATCTTTTCTATAAAAAGACGCATGGTCGCTAGGGCCAGTACCACTGCTATCTAATTTAATTTTTAAGTAGGGATGTTCTGCTTTAATGATTTTGCCCCAAGTTGGCGAGGTTCCATATCCTCCAATGCTGATGCTTCTGCTGCTATCATTTAGCCTTCCTACCATATCCATATTAATCATATAGTTGATGCTGCTAACAGGGGTGGTTGAATGTTCTGTAAAATATTTAGAGCCAAACAAACCCAATTCTTCACCGCTAAATGCAATGAGGAGGAAATTATATTTTTTTAAGGATGATTTTTTTAACCATTTGCCAACCTCAATTAACATGGCACTACCGCTGGCATTATCATCTGCGCCATTGTGTATCATAGGGATACTGTCGTGGTACATTGAGTTTTTATCTTCACCATATCCAAGGTGATCAAAATGTGCGCCCAAAACAATTGTTGCAGCAGCTTGGTTGTCTATATACCCCACAACGTTGTGGCCTGTTCTTTTATCCGCCTTGTTTACATCAAAAATCTGTAGGTATGTGCCAGCATCACCATAGGGAGTTAACCCAATTTTTTTAAATTGTTTACTTATGTATTCGTAGGCAAGTTTTTCTCCAGGGGTTCCAGTGCGCCTGCCTTCCAGTTTGTCGTTTGCAAGAAACTTTACCGATTTTTTCATTCGGCAAACACTCTTTTTTTCGGTTTTTGTGTTGGTTTGTGCTGAAGCTGTAGTTGCGGCAAATAATAATAGCAATAATAAATATCTCATAAATTAAAAGATTATGGTTGCAAAGTTAATCAACAGCAGCTTTTAATAAATGAATTAGTTTTCCGTTTTGCGTAGGCCAACTTTCTTAAATCGTAACTCTTTTACACAGCTTAATCTTACTTTTGTAAGCCGGCAAATGGGTTTTATTGAATTATTAGTGAATATAAAGACAAACATAGCTTTAGTAGGGAACCCTAATAGTGGTAAAACTTCGCTTTTTAATGTACTTACGGGTCTGAATCAAAAAGTTGGAAATTTCCCCGGGGTTACAGTCGATAAGAAAACCGGCATAACTCAAATTTCAGAAAATTGTAAGGCAACATTAATTGATTTGCCAGGAACCTATAGTTTATATCCTCGTAGAGAAGACGAGTGGGTTTCCTATAAAGTATTGTTGGATCAGGATGAAAAACTGAAGCCTGACATGATCTTACTTGTAGCCGATGCTAGTAATCTTAAACGAAACTTACTGTTTTGTACTCAGATCATTGATCTTAAAATTCCAGTAGTTATTGGATTAAGTATGATGGATCTTGCCCGTCAGAAAGGAATTAAAATAGATATTGCAGGCCTGGAAAGAGAGTTGGGCGTTCCAATTGTTGCCATAAACCCAAGAAAAAACAAGGGTATTGCCGCACTTAAAAAAGCCATAGAGTTAACCGCAGATAATATACAAAATATACCTCCAAGAAATTTTATCGATTCGCAAGCGCTAGCACCAGAAGCAATTCAGGAGCTTAAGTCTTATTTTCCTGATATCAGTAATTACAAGGCTATTCACTACTTAATTAATCACGAACATTTTTTGCTTACCGAGCAGGAGCAATTAATGGTAGAAGAGATTGAGCAAAAAAATAAATTCAATCCTACCCGCACACAAGCAGAAGAGATTATGCAACGCTATGCTCGTATCAGGCAGATTATGCAAAATACAGTTGTAGAAGATGGCCCCTTACAAAAATCGCTGTTAACAGAAAAGCTTGACAATATTTTAATGCACCGGGTATGGGGTTATGTTATCATGGTGGTGGTATTGTTTCTTTTGTTTCAAAGTATTTTTTGGTTGGCACAATACCCAATGGATGTTATTGAATGGAGTTTTGGAAAGTTGGCATCATGGTTTACGGGTGTGCTGGCTGTTGGATGGTTTAGCGATCTTTTTGTAAACGGCATCCTGGCCGGACTAAGCGGCATCTTTTTATTTGTTCCCCAGATCATGATATTGTTTGGCTTGATTACCCTTCTGGAGGATTCGGGATACATGGCCCGCATCAGTTTTTTAACAGATAAGCTGATGAGGAAAGTAGGGTTAAATGGCAAAAGTGTAATGCCTATGATTAGCGGATTTGCTTGTGCAGTACCTGCAATAATGAGTGCTAGAAATATTGAAAATGCCAAGGAGCGTTTGCTAACCATCATGATTACTCCTTTAATGAGTTGTAGTGCACGATTACCCGTTTACACAATCTTAATAGCGCTTGTTATTCCCAATAAATTTTACCTTGGATTTATGAGTCTGCAGGGTTTGGTGATGATGGGTTTGTATATTTTTGGAACCTTTATGGCGTTGATTGTAGCATGGGTAATGAAATGGTTTATTAAAACAAAAGAACGTAGTTTTTTTATTTTAGAGTTGCCGGTTTATCGAAGCCCCAGGTGGAAAAATGCAGGTATAACAATGTTAGAAAAAGCAAAAATATTTGTTAGAGATGCTGGAAAAATTATCATGATCATCAGCTTGCTTCTATGGGCATTGAGTAGTTATGGTCCACCTGAAAAAATGAAAGCAGTTTCTGCTAAATATGATGCATTGATTTTGGCCAATCCTAATAATAATGCTGAAATCATTAAACAACAAAAGACAGCCCTTCTTCAAAATTCTTATGCGGGCATTCTTGGAAAAAGTATAGAACCTGCAATTGCGCCTCTTGGTTTCGATTGGAAAATAGGCATCGCTTTGATTACTTCATTTGCCGCCAGAGAAGTTTTTGTGGGAACCATGGCCACGCTTTATAGCGTGGGTGCAGATGAAAGTGAAAGTACACTTCGTCATAAAATGGCAACAGCCGTACGGGCCGACGGAACAAAGGTTTACAATCTTGCAACCGGCTTGTCTTTACTGATATTTTATGTATTGGCCATGCAATGTATGAGTACGCTGGCAGTAGTAAAAAGAGAAACACGAAGCTGGAAATGGCCAGTAATTCAGTTTGTTTACATGACTGTGCTTGCTTATACTATGAGCTGGTTGGTATATATTATTTTTAAATAAAACAGCCGGCTCTAAGAGCGGGCTGTTGCTCAATTATTTCACTACCAATTCACAGTATATTTAATATGATTTAATACTTGTGGGTATATCTTTTTATATAACTCATTCAGTATATCATCTCTACTTGGCTGATAAAAATTATTATTGTTTATTATTTCCCAGTCTGCTGATGACAATGCCCGGCTATCACCCGTGTAAGTAGCTTTCTCTGCCTGCCAGCGATAATCTTCTCTAAAGCTTGTGTTGCTGATTGTTTTAGGTGTTTCCAAATCTTTAATTAATACATCCATATCTGCATGAGCAGTAAAACTCATTCTTGTAATATTTAAAGTTGCATATACCGTTTTATATTTAGGTTTTCCTGAAGTATCGGTACCGTTTTGAACTTGTGCACTGCGTTCCTTTTTGTTATTATAAGTGCTGGGTTGTGGCAGATTTATATTTCTAAGTCCAAGGTCTATGGTCCAGGCGGGCTCAACGTTTTCCCTCCTTGCCTCCCAATCAGAATAAAACCTAGCAGCATATGTATTGTTGCTGCTGTTATTATAGGCAAGATCTCTAACCAGTGTGCGCTGAAAATATTCATTGCTATAATCATAGCCTGAGTTGCCCCAGCCGCTGTTAAAGAAATAGCGATCATCCTGTACAGGATTGATAACAACGTCTATAATTGCATTTTCATATGCCTGGTTCATTTTAGAAAGTACTTCTTTATATCCAGGAATATATCTATCTGCTTTTTTAAAATTGTTGTAGGCGTTTTTAGCATTATCTCTGCCATTTTTTGTTAAATAAACTTCAGCAACTTCATAATAATCAGCAGCAGCAAATTGTTTGGCTTCCAGCAATTGAGTACTAAAATTTACTGGGGTAATCAATTTAAATGCAGCATTAGAATTAATAATGCTGTTATAGGCTTCCTGCAAATCATTGTATTCTCCAATTATATTATCCCAGCGGTTAATATCTTTTCCGGATTCATAACTTTTAATTTTTGCTTGCCTCGTTTTTAAAATACTGGAATATAAAATCGGAACAGCAATGCTTGCCTGTTCATCTGTTCCATTTTTGTTTAATTTTTTCACAGCATCAAATAAAGCCTTCTTTTCGTCGCTTCTTTCAAGATAATTTTTGTTACTCCCGCAGGCATTAAGTAGGGCGGCAAGGAGCATCATTTGTAAAAGTTGTTTCATCGTTCAGGGTTTTAGTTAATTGGTTAGTTTCAAAGGAAGTACCAGTTTTAAAAATTTATGCTACAAAGCTATTTGTTATATATACTTTAACAGATGTATAAATCCTTTATAAAAATATACCGATTATCAATACTAATTGCCATTTATCAATTTATAAGAATATTAATTTCGCTCTAAATTTTCATAAAAACCAGTGCTGTATTGGGTTTTATCAATAATCAACACCCATTACACTACCAGCTACTTTAAAATAAAAGGTATTGTGTGTTGCATAGTACTAAAATGTTCATATATTTGTATTGTCAAAGGTGAAAAGGTTAGGTTGAAAGCAAATTCCGGAGTTTTAGCTTCCTTCTACATCCTGTTAATTTTTGAAAAGTATAGCCATGAATAAATAATTTTTGCAAAGAACTTCTTGATAATTGAACTATAGAAATGATTATCGGGAGGCTAAAACTGAAAGCCATGAATATTGATAACACAGCAAGCCAGATGCGCAAAGGAGTTTTGGAGTTTTGCATTTTATCTGTCATAAAACAGGGAGAAGCTTATCCCTCTGATATCATCGATAAAATGAAAGCCGCCAACCTAAACATTTTTGAAGGTACGCTTTACCCTTTGCTAACAAGATTAAAAAATGCAGAACTACTTACTTACAGATGGGTAGAAAGCAACAGTGGCCCACCAAGAAAATATTTTTTGCTAACCGAAAAGGGGGCAAAATTTTATAACGAACTAGAGGCCACCTGGAACGAGTTGGCCAATGCGGTTCAGGCCTTAACAGCCAAACCATAATAAAAATCAACTACCATATTAAAGTATAGCCATGCTTTTTGGTACAACTTCAACGATCGAAACAACATTTAGCCATGATTTTTTAAACCCAACAGTTTAAAAATCAGACAAAAAAATAATTATTACGTCATGAAACAGGTAATAAACATAAACTTTCAGGGGCAGGTAGTTCCTATAGAAGTTACAGCTTTTGATATCTTGAAACAATATACCGAAAGTTTGAACAGGTATTTTTCAAATGAAGAAGGGAAGGAGGAAATAATCAATGATATTGAAAATCGTATCGGGGAACTTTTTCAAGAGCGATTAAAAAAAGGAGCCACTTGCATCACAGAAGATGATGTGAACGCAATCATCAAAAGTATGGGCCGCCCTGAAGATTTTGAATCTGAGGATGCTGGTGCCGGGGGATCCGATAACAGTAATAGCAGTACTAAAACAGAAGAGGAGCCTGCCTATAAAACTACAGCTACCGGAAACAGAAAACTATACCGCAGCGAAAATGAAAAAGTACTTGGGGGTGTTTGTAGCGGCCTTGCCAATTATTTTGGAATGGATGCAGTTATCGTACGAATCATTTTTGTAGTACTATTTGGAGCATTATTTCTTCCATATTTAATTCTGTGGATAGCAGTACCAAGTTCTGCTTCTGTTGTAATAGGCAGCACACGAAAAAAATTATTTAGAGATACAGAAGATAAAATAATTGCCGGAGTGTGTAGTGGTATTGCCAACTATTTTGGAACAAATGTTTGGATACCAAGAATATTATTCTTACTGCCTTTTTTGAGTTTTGTTTCAAAGTGGAGTCATTGGGCTTATTTCCCAGACTTTTTCAGGTTTAGTTTTAGTCCTGGAGCATTAATCATCTATATCATTTTATGGCTGGTGATTCCAGAAGCTACGACGACATCTGAAAAATTGGAAATGAAGGGTGAAAAAGTAGATATGAATACCATCAAAAATTCTGTAATGGAAGAAATGAAAGGTATGCAACAACGTGCCGAAAAATTTGGCCATGAAGCAAAAACATTTGCGCAAGAAAAAGGGAAAGTATTGGGTGCCGAAATAGCCCCTTTGGCCAAACGGGGCGGCAGATCTTTGGGTGATGTTATAGCATTGCTATTTAAAATATTTGCTTACTTTATTATAGGCTGTATAGCAATTTCCGTTATTGCTGCACTGTTTGCTTTCGGTGTTGTAGCTATAGGGTTATTCCCTATTAAAGATTTTGTTTTGACTGAAGGATGGCAAAATGTGTTTGCATGGGGCACGCTCATTTTCTTTATTGCAGTTCCTATAATTGGAATCATTACATGGATTATCAGAAGAATTACAAAAACGAAAACCAACCGCAAATTGATGCGTACATCTTTTTTTGCAATGTGGTTTCTTGGACTGTTTTGTTTCTTTGCACTTTTTTATTCTGTATTAAGAGATTTTCGATCTATCAGTAGTATTAACGAAGAAGATATTGTACTCGTTAACCCTGCCGTAAAAAAATTGGAGATCACAACACTTTCTCCAGAGAAAAAATTCTATCGTAATCAGTGGTTTAAAATGCAACCGTTTTCTGCATTGGATGATGATACTGCTTTTGTCCGAAATGTAGAAATACAAATTGTAAAATCTAATACAGATAGCTTTAGGGTTACAATGCTTCGAATGGCAAATGGCCATAACAGGCGCGCTGCAGATACTATGGTTGAAACCATTAAATTCAATGCCTACCAGTCAGACTCTCTGCTGGTAATAGATAAAGGAATACAGATAAACAAAACTGACAAATTCCGAAACCAACGGGTGATTATTACTATTTATGTTCCTGTAGGCAAACAGATAAGAGTTGCTGATAATGTGGGTTGGGGGAATAATATCAAGGTAGGTGGGCCATGGGATAATGATTGGAATCTTGAAATGGATGAAGTAGAACACGGATGGGACAGAGATGTAGACTATATTATGAAGGAAGATGGTTTATATACACTGGATGGCGAACCCGCTGATTCGTGGAAAAAAGAAAAAAAAGTAAATATAAATAATAGGGGTATTGATATTAAGGATGGCAAAACCAGGGTGAGAATAAACGAAAACGGTATTCAGGTATATGAAAGTGATACAGAAAATTACCGTTATGAAAATGAGCGCCATCAAAAAGCACTGGATTCAATTCAAACGAAAGTTAAAACAGAACAACAAAAACTCAAAGACTCGTTACAAAAAGTAAAAGATAAAATTGAGCAGGAGTTACAAAATATAAATAACAAACAACCTGGAACAACTGCAAAAACAGACAACAGCCAGTTTGTGCTGCCTGTTTATAACCCGATGATGATGCTCATAAATAAATAAAGAAGTTTCAATAGTTGAGTTGAAGTTGAAGCAACAAAAAATCCTGCCAAAAGGCGGGATTTTTTGTTGAATTAATTAAAAACAGATTTAAAATAATAATTTGTAACATGATTGATATCAATGTCACAAATTGGTTTCATTCTTTCTGCAATATTTTATTTTACATTTGCAGCTTGTTTGCTCATTTTCAATTTTTAAATTTCAATTAATGAAAAGTACTCCCTTTACCCAAAAACATGTTGAACTGGGCGCTAAGATGGCAGAATTTGCCGGGTTTAATATGCCTATTTCTTACACAGGAATCAATGATGAACATGCTGCAGTAAGAAATAATGCAGGCGTTTTTGATGTAAGTCATATGGGAGAATTTATTTTAAAAGGAGATGGAGCACTTGAATTGATTCAACGTATTACAACAAACGATGCATCTAAATTAACAAATGGAAAAGCACAGTATAGTTGTTTCCCAAACAACGAGGGCGGCATCGTAGACGATTTGCTGGTATATTGTGTGGAGGAAAACAAGGTTTATATGCTTGTTGTTAATGCAGGTAATATTGCAAAAGACTGGAAGTGGGTGCAGGACCACAATACGACAGGTGTTGAAATGCACAATATTTCCGATAAAACCTGTCTGCTGGCCATTCAGGGTCCCATGGCTACAAAAATTTTGCAGCCATTGACAGAAATGGATATTCTTAATTTAAAATATTACACTTTTACAAAAGGTACTTTTGCTGGCGTAGAAAATGTGTTGGTGAGTGCAACGGGATATACAGGAGCGGGCGGTGTTGAAATATATTTTGAAGATATAGATAATGCGGCTGAGATAATATGGGATGCCATTTTTAAAGCTGGAGCTGCACAGGGGATTAAGCCTATTGGTCTTGGAGCAAGAGATACCCTTAGACTTGAAATGGGGTTTTGTTTGTACGGAAATGATATTGATGATACTACTTCGCCGATAGAAGCAGGCTTAGGCTGGATTACTAAATTCACCAAAGATTTTACTTCAAGGGCCATCTTTGAAAAACAAAAAGCAGAAGGACCGTTAAAAAAATTAGTAGGCTTTCAAATGATAGAAAAAGGTATTGCCCGGCATGATTATGAAATTAAAGATTTTGAAGGAAATCTCATAGGTAAGGTAACATCGGGCACACAGTCGCCTAGTTTAGGCAAAGCAATTGCAATGGGGTATGTTGATGCAAACCACGCTGCTACTGGGTCCGAAATATTTATTTCTATTCGTAACACACTCCTAAAAGCTGAAGTGGTTAAGATTCCCTTTGTATAATTTTATAATTATTCAAAACAATGAGTGCTGTCAAAAAACTTTTAAAAACACATGACTAAAAATACCCTTCCATCTTTATATACCTGCTTTTCGCCAGCATTGATTAATCTTTACGATGTTAGTAACAGTATTGTTGTAATTATTGATGTGCTCAGAGCTACCAGTACTATTGCAACTGTTTTACATAATGGAGCCAAAGCCATTGTACCTGTAGACAGTGTAGCAGAATGTATTCGCCTTGGAAAACAAATTGAAGCCATTACTGCAGGAGAAAGAGACGGTCAGGTAGCAGAAGGATTACAACATGGCAATTCTCCATTTGAATATCCCGAATCGTTTATAAAAGGGAAAACGTTGGTTTTAACAACAACCAACGGTACCAAACTATTACATATGGCATTGGATAGAGGTGCAAAAGAAATCATTACCGGCTCCTTTCCTAATCTGGATGCAGTTTGCCAGCATCTTATAAAAATGAATAAACCTGTAATGCTTGCCTGTGCAGCATGGAAGGATAAAATTAATATCGAAGACACCCTTTTCGCCGGGGCCGTTATTGATTCGGTTAAAACACACTTTAATATTCAATGCGATTCTTCCCAAATAGCACATACCCTTTATAAAACTGCAAAAAATGACTTGTATGAATTTATGAAAACGCACGATGCATCGCATTACCACAGGCTTACCAATTTTGGCCTTGAAAAAGATATTCGATATTGCCTTACCCCCGGAGGAGCTAATGTACTTCCTTCTTATAAGGATGGGAAACTGCTTAATTTCCCCATTTAAAAAACCCGGTTTTAATTCTCATCTCAATTTATTGTGACCTAATACATCGTTTTAACAGCTTTTTCTGTACAAACTTTTAATTCATTACCAAGGCTCATCATTTTTCCTTTACTTTTGCAAATTGCCCTTTTCTGAACAGCTGAGGCGGCTGAATACAAGTACGACTGGGTGTAAATAAACCATTCATTTAAATTATTTCAATTTGGCACTACCGCACCTTATCAAGCATGTATATAATAATGGCACAGATGAAGTGATACGTCGTGGAAAAAAAATTCACGCTCTGGGTTATGTAGAAATGGTAGAACATGATGAACTGTTGGGCAGCATTGTGTTCAGGGTTAAAGATGATGTGTACAATACTTTTTACAAAGTATACATACAGAAATATGCCGATGCAAAATTAATCTCATTACGTTGCAGCTGTC
The DNA here is from genome assembly GCA_947504605.1 of Chitinophagaceae bacterium. GTDB lineage: Bacteria > Bacteroidota > Bacteroidia > Chitinophagales > Chitinophagaceae > Ferruginibacter. The sequence continues at coordinate 24,368 of CANNJE010000015.1, read as the reverse complement.
CGTATAATTTGGGAGAAATATGTCGTCACGAATCGGCAGCACTTTTTCGGTTGCAGGATATGGTGGATAAGAATATGCTGATGAGCAGCGCTATTCAATACAACCAGCGTCATACTATCGCTAAAATGAAACATATTGATCTTAAGATGATCAAAATGCTTTCATCGCCTTCTATTTATCAGGAAGCAGAAACTATATTACGTGCTACAAAAGCTACTATCATTAAGGCCGCAGATGAAAGGGTGGAGGCAGAGCTTATTTATAATAATGAGCGATATCCACTGGTGATTCAAAAAAACGACGAAAGAAATTTTGATACATCCTGCAGTTGTAATGAATCAATGCATCCATTATGTGAACACAAGACAATGGTTTTTCTTCAATTGCTCAATGCATTTGGGCCCAACTATTTTGACAGTATTCGTAATCTGGATAAAGAAAAAAATAAATTGTTGCAGATTTATGGCTACAGTCTAGAAGACGATCTTGTAGGAAAATTTGAGTTTGTTTATAAAGAAGGGAAACCATTTTTAAAGCTGCTGGACAGTTCTATCAAAAGAGTGGCAACGCCTGCACCCGTGAGCTCTTATAGCCAGGCTTCGGTAATGATGACAACAATTGATGTTCCTGTTGAAACAAAGGTTGTTGCAAATGAAAAAATATCCAGACTTGGGCTGGTGTTTAATTTTAATGCAAAAACCTACCCGGGTTTTACTATTGATACCCTGCAGGGTGAGGCGGATGAAGAAGCAAAAAAATATATTGGCAAAACAGAAAAACTAGACCTTACGAAGTTTGTAAATACAGACCTGTTTAATGATAACGATAAACAACTTTTTCAGCAGGCAAGAAAATTGCAGGATTCGGAGGTAAACAAATATTTAAATCGTAATTCACCCTTTAGTGGTATCTGGGAAAATATTATTCATACCGAAGGTGATGAGTTGCCGGAAGAAACCAAAGCGCTTATAACCGAATATCTTCACCCCAAACTTAAAAAAATATTTGAGGAACAGGTAACCAATCCCTACACTTTCACGTTGCCGTTTACCAAAACATTTAGAACTGCCAACCTTGTACATACATCTTTTAGCGATGATTTTATTTCACCCGTTTTTAAAGTGATTGCTAATAAAGATTATTTTGAAATTGTGTGTATGGTAAAATTGCAGGGAGAGCTGATTCCTTTCAGTGAGAATGAATGTAACAGTAGTTTACTTTTTAAACACGATGAGGTTTTATACCTCTGGAAAAAGCCAGACGATGTTCTACAGGCAGAAAAATTTATTAGAGATGGAAATATACAGTTGAGTAAAACCAACTGGGCAGAAAAAATGCAGAAAGTAATTTTGCCTCTTACTAAAGATTACCAAGTAGAGTTTGATAAAAGCCTTACCACCGAAATAAAGGATACGACACCTGATGTGAAACTAATGCTGCAGGAAAAAGGCGACTACCTTTTATTTCAACCCATTTTTAATTATAGTGGTTTTGAAATCAGACTTACAGATAAAGCAACCATTACAATTCCTGATGGTGATAAGGTATTGGTGATTCATAGAAATACGGAAGCTGAACAGGCTTTTATTACTAAACTAGACACACTTCATTCTATGTTTATTAGCCAGGAGGATACTGGTAGCCTTGCTTTAAGAGGAGCGGATGTGCTTAGAAACAACTGGTTCTTTTTGTTTGTTGATGCCATGAAGGAAATGAAAATTCCAGTTTTTGGATTTGAGGCATTGAAAAATTTTAGATTTAACACGGCAAGACCCAGCACTCATATTCATGTAAGCAGCGGCCTCGATTGGTTTGATGCTAAAATTGAAATTGAGTTTGGAAAACAGCGTGTAGGTATTGCAGATATTAAAAAAGCATTGGCCGGAAAACAGTCTTTTGTTCAGCTGGGGGATGGTACGCTTGGTATATTGCCCGACGAATGGCTAAAGCGTTATGCCCTTTTGTTTAAAGTGGGTGATGGAAGGTCGGATAAGTTAAGACTTAGTAAATATCACATGAGTGTGATAGACGAGTTATATGAAAATAGGGATGAAACCGAACTGAGTTTTGCGCTCGATGAAAAGTATGAACGTTTAAAGGAGTTTAAAAATATACCTGAAGTGCCAGCACCTTTGGAAGTTGCACATATTCTGAGGCCATACCAGTTGTCGGGTTTTCAATGGTTAAGTTATTTAAACGATGTGGGTTGGGGCGGTATTCTTGCAGATGATATGGGTTTGGGAAAAACGGTTCAGGCCCTTACCATGCTTGATTATTATAAAACAACCAACGGAGGCCTTAAAGCAATTGTAGTTTGTCCAACTACACTTATTTATAACTGGCAAAATGAGGTGAAAAAATTCACCCCTTCACTCACCTATCATATTCATCATGGAAGTGCACGCAGCCGCAGTGCCGAAGAATTGGGTAAACACAATATCATCATCACCACCTATGGTACGCTTAGAAGCGATATCCAACTTTTGCTAAAAATATTTTTTGACTATGTAATTTTGGATGAAAGCCAGGCTATTAAAAATCCTTCTTCTAAAGTTACAAAAGCGGCTTCCCTGCTTTCTGCCAAAAACAGGGTATGTATGAGCGGTACGCCATTACAGAACAATACCTTCGACATATTTGCTCAAATGAATTTTCTAAACCCGGGTTTACTGGGAAGTATGGAATTTTTTAGAAATGAATTTGCAACTCCAATTGATAAATTTGGCGAACAGGAACAAAAAGATCACCTGCGTAAATTATTGTTTCCATTTATTTTGCGTAGAACAAAAGAACAGGTAGCCAAGGACCTGCCCGAAAAAACGGAGACCATACTGTTTTGTGAAATGGAAAAAGAGCAACGTAAAATTTATGACGCTTATCGAAATAGCTACAGAGACAAAATTATGGGTACGATCGATGATCAAGGTATTGACAGGTCGCAGCTTACCATTTTACAGGGGTTAATGAAGCTGAGGCAAATTTGTGATAGCCCTGCAATTCTGAACGAAGAAGAAAAATTCCCCAATCACTCCATTAAACTGGATGAGTTGGCAAGGGAAATTGCAGAAAATATCGGCGATCATAAAGCGCTGGTGTTTTCCCAGTTCCTCGGAATGCTAGCTTTAATTAAGGCTAAATTGAAAGAATTGGAAATTCCTTTTGAATATTTTGATGGTAGTACTTCGGCTATAGACAGAGAAAAAGCCATTCAGAATTTTCAGAATAATGACGATTGCAGGGTATTTCTGATTTCATTAAAAGCCGGTGGTGTGGGTTTAAACCTTACGGCAGCAGACTATGTATACATTGTTGATCCATGGTGGAATCCTGCGGTAGAACAACAGGCCATAGACAGAACCCACCGTATTGGCCAAACAAAAAATATTTTTGCTTACCGCATGATATGTATTGATACCATCGAGGATAAGATATTGCAACTGCAGGAGCGCAAAAAAATTCTGGCAAGAGAATTAATTACTGATGATAATGGCTTTGTAAAAACATTGAGCAAGGCAGATGTTGAGTACTTGTTTAGCTAATAAAATACCCTTTGACTTTTCAGCCAAAGGGTATTAAAAAGATTTTTAACTAACAAAGGTTAAGAAGCAATAAAATTCTTTAACCTTTGGAACTCACGGCTTGTACCATGGAAAAACAGACTGTTGAAAAGCACTGCTAATGATTTGGCAAAAGCTGAAAGCGTTAATGGGTTCGGTTGATTTCTTATCATAACAATTGGATTTATAAACGGTATATAAAGATAGTTGTTAGCAAAACCCTCGTCAAGCGTGTATTTGCTAATTTTACTTTATAGTAATTTCCATAGCAAAAAGGCTGTTTACCCCCTCATTTCCCTTCTTTTCTTCAGCCGGTCACTTTTTTTATGATGCTTTATAGGATAAATTTCAGGATGCTGTACTAGCTTATGGATAAAGTTTTTCACCATAAAAAGTATCGGATGTAATTCGTAGCTCTTTGTCGTTGTATTCATATAAAACATTTGTATTATCTCTAACGTGGGTTATGTTCAAATATTGTATAAAATGCCAGAAAAAGATATTTAAATTCACAAAATGAAATACACATTTGCCTTCATCCTGTCATTTTGCGCTTTAACTTTATTTGCACAAAAGAATTACTTTATGCTTGTGGGTACCTATACTTCTGCGGGGAGCGAGGGGATTTATGTGTATGATTTTAATACTACTACAGCCCAGTCTAAACCTGTGAGCTCTGTAAAAACCGCAAATCCATCTTTCTTGGCTATTTCGCCCAATGGTAAATATGTTTATGCCGTAAATGAAGGTGCTGATACTAAAATTAAAGGGGGCAGAGTTGCTTCGTTTTCATTTAATAATATTACAGGAGAGCTCGTTGCTCTAAATAATCAATCTTCTGGTGGTAATAATCCCTGTTACATCACAACAGATAAAGCAGGGAAATGGGTAATAGTAGGCAATTATAGTAGTGGAACCTTGGCAGTATTGCCAGTTGCAAAAAACGGAATTTTAGATACTGCTGTTACCAAAATTCAGCATATCGGACAAAGTGTAAATACCGAAAGGCAAAATGAATCACATGTTCATTCAACAGTTTTATCCCCGGATAATAAATTTCTATTTGTGCCAGATCTTGGAATAGATAAAGTAATGGTTTATCGTTTTGATAATACCAAGGGATATATTACAGCAGCTGCAAGCCCCTTTGTAATGACCAAACCTGGTTCTGGCCCTCGTCATTTTGTTTTTCATCCCAATAAAAAATATGCATACCTGGTAGAAGAGCTAACCGGAGGTATTTCTGCATATCGCTATATGGCAAAATCGGGTCAACTGAATTTGATTCAAAATATTTCGACTTTGCCACCAGAATATATGGGCAATGCTGGCAGTGCGGATATTCATGTTTCACCGGATGGCAAATTTCTTTATGCTTCCAATCGTGGTGAATCCAATACCATAGCAATATTTTCTATTGATAAAAAATCAGGGATATTAACCTCTGTAGGTCATCAATCTACGATGGGTAAAACTCCCCGTAATTTTAATTTTGACCCAAGTGGAAATTTTTTGTTAGTTGCCAATCAGAATAGCGATGAGATAGTAATCTTTAAAATAGATAGGATTACAGGGTTACTGACTGATACCGGTAAAAGAATCGCAGTAAGTAAACCCGTTTGTATTAAATGGGTAAAAAGAGAAAATAATCAATAATATAAAAAATCCCAACTGAGTTTTTAGTTGGGATTTTTTATATAAATAAACTAAATCATTTATTTGGTTTCAAGTAATTTAAAGAACTGATCCAATTGCGGAAGGATTACAATTCTTGTTCTGCGGTTGGCAGCTCTTCCTTCTGCAGAGCTGTTGTCTGAAAGAGGATTGTATTCACTTCTTCCCGTTGCGGCCATTTTTGCTGGGTTCAACCCATATTTACTTTGTAAGACACGTATAACTGATGTAGTTCTTTTTACACTAAGGTCCCAATTGTCTAGTAAAAGACTACCGCTTTTCAGTGCAACATTGTCTGTATGCCCTTCTACCATAAATTCTATATCGGGCTGGTTTTTTAATACCAAGGCAACCTTGCCTAAAACTTCACTTGCTTTTTCTGTTAGATCATAGCTGCCACTTTTAAACAACATTTTATCAGAGATATCAATATATACCACACCTTTATCTACCTTAATATTTATGTCTTTATCATCCAAGTTACCAATGGCACCTTTCAAATTCATTACCAACGCCATGTTCAGAGAATCCTTGCGATTTAAGGCAGATTGAAGGTTTTGTATATAAGCATCTTTATTACCAATATTGTCTAGAGATTTTTTTATGCTTTCGGCCTGCGAGCTGGAAATAACAGATAGGTTTTCCAGTTGTTTTAATGCCTGATTATTATTATCCTTTAAAAAGGCATTTTCTTTTCTCATGCTTTCCAATTCAGATTCTAGGACGGCTTTCTTACGAAGGTTGTCTGTCGATAAATCGTTGTAGTCCTTTAACTGACTTTGTAAATTGTTATACGCTCCCTGAAGGGTTTCATATCTTACTTTTTCAGTCTTCATTACTTTTTTACTTACACAGGCGCTGAATAAAAATGCAGCTGTAATTGTTCCCGCTAATATACTTTTCCATTTCATAGTTATAAATTTTATTGTGCTGCAAAATTATTTCAATCCAATTCATGAGTGAAATAAATAACGACTTATTATTGTTAATATTTTTTGAATTTACAAACAGCAGCTTGTAGAAATTATAAGAGCCATACAATTTTGTATGGCTCTTATAATAATTTGTTTCGGATATTAATAATTTATCACCTGCTCTTCCATAACAGGTAATTCTCTCCATCCATATTGTTGATTGCGTAATTGGGGTTCAAAACCAGCTTCACGAATGGCGTCCTGAATGCTATTGCTGGTAAACCGATGCGGAGCACCTGCTGCACTAACAACATTTTCTTCAATCATAATACTGCCAAAATCGTTGGCACCACCATTTAAGCAAAGTTGTGCAACTTGTTTTCCTACAGTAAGCCAGCTTGCCTGAATGTTAATTACATTGGGCAACATGATGCGGCTTAATGCAATCATACGCATATATTCTTCGGGGGTAGTAAGGTTGTGCACACCTCTTATTCTCGCAAGTAAAGTGTCTGCATCCTGAAAAGTCCATGGTATAAAAGCCAAAAACCCTTTTGCTTCAGCAGGTTTACGGCTTTGTACTTCTCTAATTTTTACGAGGTGTTCAAATCGTTCTTGCAAAGTTTCAACATGCCCAAACATCATAGTCGCAGATGTGGTTATATCTAGTTTGTGAGCCTCGTGCATAATATCCAGCCATTCCTGTGCCCCACATTTACCCTTACTGATCAGTCGTCTAACTCTATCTGTAAGAATTTCGGCACCAGCACCCGGAAGGCTATCCATGCCGGCTTCTTTTAATGCCATTAATACTTCACGGTGGCTACTTTTTTCAAGTTTGGTTATATGGGCAATTTCTGGAGGGCCAAGGGTGTGCAGTTTTATATTTGGATAAAGGCTTTTTAATTCTTTAAACAAATTAACATAAAAAGAAAGTCCGAGTTCGGGGTGGTGTCCGCCCTGAAGTAATAATTGATCACCTCCGAATTTTATGGTTTCTTCAATTTTAGTCTTATAGGTCTCTATATCTGTGATATATGCATCCTCGTGGCCTGGAATACGGTAGAAGTTGCAAAATTTGCAATTGGCAATACACACATTGGTAGTATTTACATTCCTGTCTATCTGCCAGGTTACTTTTCCATGAGGCACTTGTTTTTTTCGAAGTTCATCTGCTACATACATTAATTCGGTGAGAGCAGCGTTTTCAAATAAAAAAACGCCTTCTTCTACAGTGAGAAATTCAAAAGCAAGTGCCCTGCTGTATAAATCGTTTAGGTTCATCATTGTAATTTAATATAATAATCCGGCTTGTCGCCATTCATAAAAGAAACAACAAAATTACATGCATTAGGTTGTATATTTCTATCCCGATATGAGAATGAATAAAATCATCCTGTTTTTTTTCCTCTTACCCCTTTTTGTAGAAGGGCAGGAAATTATATCGCCGCCATCCCCAGCTTTTATAACAAGATTTCCATTTAAGCAATATAGTGGCGGAGTAATGGTTGTTAGGGCCTGTTTCGAAAATATTAAAGATAGCCTGAACTTTATTTTGGATACAGGAAGCGGGGGTATTTCATTGGATAGCGCAACCTGCGATGAGTTTAATATCCCTACTACTCAAACAGACACCACAATAACCGGAATTGGCGGTAAACGAAAAGTTCATTTTGTTTTTAATAAAACACTTCACTTTCCAAACCTAGATGTGGCCAGACTTAACTTTCATATAAATAACTATGAAGTACTTACCAGTGTATATGGCGAAAAGGTTGACGGCGTTATTGGGTATAGTTTTTTTAGCCGCTATATAATTAAAATAGATTTTGATAGTCTTTTTATTGAAGTATATAGTCCCGGCAAAATGCAATATCCACCCCTGGGGCATCTATTGCGGCCAACTTTTACATCTTTGCCTATCCAATACTTTAAATTAAAAGAACGGAAGCGCTTTGAACATAATTTTTATTTTGACACTGGAGCAGGGCTTTGTTTTTTATTGAGCGATCGGTATGTAAATGATAGTAACATCCTGTTAAAAAAAAGAAAGCCACTACTTACACAGGCAGAAGGAATGGTGGGCAGATTACAAATGCGCCTTACCGTTATTAAGGAACTTAAACTGGGCCCTTACCGTTTCCGCGATGTGCCCACTTATTTATATAAAGATGATTATAATGTTACTTCCTATCCTTTTGCCGGAGGCCTTGTGGGCAATGAGTTGCTGCGCAGGTTTAATATGACATTTAATTACGGACAAAAGGAAATTCACTTGTTGCCCAATAGTCATTTTAATGATGTTTTTGATTATGCTTATACCGGTCTTGGAATTTATCAGATAGATGGCCGAATAATGGTAGAAGATGTTATTGAAGGTTCTCCTGCAGAAAAAGCAGGTTTCAAAATTGGCGACGAAGTATTTGGCGTAGGAAATAATCTTACCCATAATATTCAGCAATATAAAAACATGTTACTGGTACCCAACCAACGATTAAAAGTTATAATAATGAGGGATAGTAAGCTTAAGGAGCTTGTATTAAAAACCGTAAGTATACTTTAATTAATTTTTTCCAAAATAAATAATGGCCTCACAAGCGCTTCGCTTAAATTTGCAGCATGATTCATTTTGAAAAATTTTCTTTAGCTAATGGACTAAAGGTGCTGGTGCATGAAGATAAGAGCACGCCGATGGCAGTAGTAAATGTTTTGTATGATGTAGGGGCCAGGGATGAGCATGCCGATAAAACAGGTTTTGCACATTTATTTGAACACCTCATGTTTGGAGGTAGTGTCAATATACCAGTATATGACGAGCCTTTACAGATTGCTGGTGGAGAAAACAATGCTTTTACCACCAACGATCTTACTAACTATTATTGTCAGTTGCCTGCTGAAAATATAGAAACTGCTTTTTGGTTGGAAAGCGATCGTATGATCAGCCTTGCCTTCAGTAAAAAAAGCCTGGAAGTGCAACGCAAAGTAGTGTGCGAAGAATTTAAAGAACACTATATTAATAAACCATATGGTGATGTTTGGCATAAATTAAGAGAACTGGTATATACTACACATCCTTACCGGTGGATGACCATTGGTAAAGAGCTTAAACATATTGAAGAAGCTACATTGGAAGATGTAAAAGCATTTTTTACTAAACATTACAATCCGGCGAATGTAATTTTAGTGGTTGCGGGAAATGTAGATCTTGCTCAAATAAAAGAATTGGCTGAAAAATGGTTTGGTCCCATTCCTGCAGGAGATAAATACAATCGAAATCTACCAGTTGAGCCCAAACAAACCGCTCCTCGTTTTCTGGAAGTAAAAGCTGATGTCCCTCTGGATGCTTTATACAAGTGCTGGCATATTTATTCAAGAACAGACGACCGTTATTATATAGCAGACCTGATGTCTGATATTTTGAGCGGAGGAGGTTCTTCCCGTTTGTACCAAAGCCTTGTAAAAGAAAAACAATTATTCAGCAGCATAGATTGTTCGCATCTGGGCAGTACCGACGAAGGAATTATGGTCTTGGAGGGGAAACTAGTAAAAGGTGTAGATATTAAAGTGGCGGAAGCGGCTGTAATAGAAGAGTTGAATAAGCTGAAGTTAGATGGTGTTTCTGTGGCAGAACTGGAAAAAGTAAAAAATAAAACAGAAAGCGCCATGGCATTTGAAGATATGAGTGTGATGAACCGTGCAGCAAGCATAGCCATGTATGAATTGCTGGGCGATGCAGATCTTATGAACAAAGAATTGGATAAATACAGGTCGGTAACTTCTGCAGAAATTACCGAACAGAGCCGTATTATTTTCGATGAGAACAACTGCAGTACAATGCATTATTTATCCAACAACTAATTACCAAATGAACAGAAAGATAGCCCCGCCGATTGTAGATGCAGTAAACTTTAAACTCAACCTGAAGCCTTACGATTTATTTACGCTGGATAATGGTGTGCCTGTTTATACAGTACACGCAGGTGCACAGGAAGTGATACAGATAGAAATGGTTTTTTATGCAGGAAATTCGTTTGAAACAGGCTCTGGAATAGCTGCTGCAACTAATTTTATGCTTAAAAATGGCACATCAAAAAAAACTGCTTTTGAGTTGAATGAAGCATTCGAGTATTACGGAGCTTATTGCAACCGCAGTTGTTACAACGAAACAGCCATATTAAGTCTTCATTCACTTACAAAATACCTGGATGTATTGCTGCCAGTGATGAATGAAATGCTTACCGACTCGGTTTTTCCTGAACAAGAACTAGATATTTTTAAACAAAACACCAAACAAAGGCTTAGTGTAAACCTTCAAAAACCATCCTTTGTTGCGGGAAGGCTGATTGATAGTTATGTATATGGAGATCAGCATCCATATGGCAAATACACCGAGGGAGAACATATTGATGCATTAAATACAGATGATCTAAAAGCATTTTATAAAAAGTATTATTTGCAGGGGCATTGTGCCATTTTTGTATCAGGCCAGTTGCCTGCCAATTTGCTGCCATTACTCAATACATTTTTCGGAAAACTACAATTAAGTAAACCCGATTATAAAAATATTTCAATAAAAACCAATCCTGTAGAACAAAAAAAATACCGGATTGAAAATGATGTAAATGCTGTGCAGGGTGCTATCCGTATAGCTCAGCCATTTCCAAACAGACATCATCCAGATTTTAAAAAAGTAGTGGTGCTTAATAATATTTTCGGAGGTTTTTTTGGCAGTCGCCTTATGGCCAATATTAGGGAAGACAAAGGGTATACCTATGGCATTCACAGTTATCTCCAAAATCATATACAAGAAACTGCCTGGATGATAAGCACTGAAGCTGGTAAAGATGTATGCGAAGCCACATTAGAGGAGGTATACAAAGAAATGAAAAGATTAAGAGAAGAGGCTGTTGATCAGGATGAAATATTACTTGTGCAAAATTATATGATGGGAGGTATTCTGGGTGACCTGGATGGACCCTTTCAAATTATGGCAAAGTGGAAGAATATTATTCTCAACGATCTGGACGAGTCCTATTTTTATGATTCAGTAAAAGCCATTAAAGAAACCAGTGCAGAGGAACTCATGGAGTTGGCCAATAAATATTTGCAACCCGAAAAATTTTATGAATTGGTGGTTTATTGATGTAGAAGATTGGTGAAAATTTTTGTAAATTACTAAAAGAAGACTGTTCATAGCCTTTCGTTATTAAACAATAAATCATTTATTATGAATTTCATCATTCGTCTTTTTATTACAGCCCTTGTTGCTTATGGTTTATCAACATTCTTAACCGGTGTGCATATTCCAGATTTTAAAGATGCACTAATACTAGCATTGGTCCTAGCTTTGCTTAATACATTTATAAAGCCAATATTGGTAATCCTCACTTTCCCTATTACCATTGTTACATTGGGATTGTTTTTATTTGTAATTAATGCCATTATCATTTTACTGGCCGATAATTTTTTAGATGGCATCAGGGTAGATAGTTTTTGGTGGGCACTTTTATTTAGTTTGCTTTTATCGGCTGTATCTTCCTTTGCACAATCCTTATTTGATAAAAAGGAGTAATCCTGCTTGTTTGTTTCGGTTATAAAGTAGAAATTGCATTATGCAATTTTCTCCAAAAGATTTGTCTGCCAGCCAACTTAAAGATTTATATAAAGCCATCCTTTTACCTAGGATGATAGAAGAAAAAATGCTTGTTCTGCTAAGACAAGGCAAGATCAGTAAATGGTTTAGTGGTATAGGCCAGGAAGCTATTTCTGTAGGAGTTACGGCAGCATTGCAGCAAGACGAATGGATTATGCCGCTTCATAGAAATCTGGGTGTTTTTACAGGACGTAATATGCCGCTCAGCAAATTGTTCATGCAATGGCAGGGCAATAAAGAGGGTTATAGTAAGGGTCGTGAAAGAAGCTTCCACTTTGGCAGTAAAGAACATCATGTGTGCGGAATGATCTCTCATCTTGGCCCACAACTGGCCATTGCAGACGGGGTTGCATTGGCATATAAACTTCGCAAAGAAAATAAAGTATCCGTAGCCTTTAGTGGTGATGGTGGAACCAGTGAAGGTGATTTTCATGAGGCCCTTAATACCGCGGCTGTATGGGATCTTCCTGTAATATTTATTATTGAAAACAATGGTTATGGGCTTAGTACGCCTGTGAGTGAGCAATACCGTTGCGATAGTTTGGTAGAAAAAGCAGCCGGTTATGGCATAGAAGGCGTGCGTATTGATGGTAATAATATCCTGGAAGTGTACGACACCATCAAAGGTGTCCGGGAGTATTGTATCCAACACCAGAAACCATATCTCATAGAATGTATGACTTTCCGGATGCGGGGTCATGAAGAAGCAAGTGGTATAAAATATGTACCCAAACAATTGTTAGAAGATTGGGAAAGAAAAGACCCTATTAAAAACTACGAAGAATGGTTATTGGTAAAACAAGTGATTTCTGCAACAGAAATAGAAAATATAAAGGCTGAAATAAAAGCTCATATAGAATCTGAATTAAAGATTGCTTACACTGCAACAGCCATAAAAGTAGATTCTGATGAGGAAATAAACGATGTTTATAGCGCTACTGTTTCTGATAGTGCATGGTTGATAGACAATAGCCAACCTGCAACCCATAACCTACAAACAACCGAAAAAAAATTCATAGGTGCTATTTCTGATGCTTTGCGTGAATCAATGGATAAGCACAAAAACCTTATTTTAATGGGGCAAGATATTGCAGAGTATGGAGGAGCTTTTAAAGTAACGGAAGGTTTTGTAGAGCTGTTTGGAAAGGAAAGAGTAAGAAATACTCCTTTATGTGAAAGTGCTATTGTGGGAGCAGCGCTTGGGTTAAGCTTAGAAGGATATAAAGCGATGATGGAAATGCAATTTGCCGACTTTGCTACTGTAGGCTTTAATCAGATTATTAATAACCTGGCAAAAATTCATTACCGCTGGGGACAAAATGCAGATGTGGTAATTCGTATGCCGACGGGTGGAGGTGTGGGTGCTGGCCCTTTTCACAGTCAAAGCAATGAGGCATGGTTTGCTCATACACCCGGATTAAAAGTGGTTTACCCTTCCTCGCCTATGGATGCAAAAGGATTGCTCATTGCAGCGATTAATGACCCCAATCCGGTGATGTTTTTTGAGCACAAAGCTTTGTACCGAAGCATAAGCGGTCCCGTGCCAGATAAGTATTATGAAATTGAAATAGGCAAAGCTCGTCATGTGCAGGAAGGAGATGATATTTCTGTTATTACTTATGGTGCAGGAGTTCATTGGGCGTTGGAATACGCCGAAAAGAATAAATATATTTCTTTAGATATCCTTGATTTGAGAACATTACTTCCGCTGGATTATGATGCAATAAGAAAAGCTGTAGGCAGAACTGGAAAAGTGCTGATCCTTCATGAAGATAATTTAACCGGTGGTATTGGCGGAGAAATTGCAGCATGGATAGCAGAACATTGTTTTGATATTTTGGATGCACCGGTAAAACGTTGCGGTAGCATGGATACACCTATTCCTTTTAATATTGAATTGGAAAAAAATTATATGGCCTATAGCAGGCTAGAAGAAAGTATTGATACTTTAATGGAATATTAAATAAAATATAATTCCAGATTTTTTACTTCAATTGAGCTGGTGATTATATGCTGCAATCTAATCGTAATCAGTAATGTTCTTCTTTTTTTGCTTCACCAATGGGCATGATTTTTCTGAATTGGTAGGAGGCATTTAAAATATACTGGTTAAATACTATTTCGCTACTCATTTGTGTAAATTCGTAAGACGGGCGATACCATACTATAAAACTATCAATCCTTTCGCCTGATAAACCAGTCATACGGCCTATGGTTATTTTATTAAAACGATAATCCACATATTTTTCCTGTTCCTGAATTTCTAATCTTTGTTGAAACGCTTTCAATCTTTTGTTTCTTCTGAAGCGGAAAATATTGATGAGTTCATTTACATCAGCACCAACCCCTCCTCCCGGAACAACCGAGGTAGATATTCCTGGCTTGGAATAAGAAAAAATGTTGGCGTAGTTCTGTCTGTTTTCTATCGAATCCTGCTTAAAAGTTTTGGAATAAACCACTACTTCTTTTAACACACTGTATTTACTTTCAATATTCAGGTGCAAAGAGATATCAAATTGATTTGGATTGGAAATATTATTTACAGCGAAAGGTTGTGTGGCTTTATTTTTATAAACGAAGGTCAATGTGTCTCCTTGCTTTACTTGAATAGCATACCTTCCCATTGTATCGGTACTTGTAAACATGCCGCCAGAACTGCGTACCTGTACATTTTCAACCCTGTTTATTTTACTTTTATCTAAAACAGTTCCGCTGATAGTAAGTTGCGCATGAAGAACAATACTGTAAAATAAAAAAAATGATAAGAGTAAAGCAGTGCGCAAATGCTGTAGGTTTTATTTAAGCCTGTAATATTAGGATGTATTTTTTAGGATTGTTATTCAACAGTTTTATTTAACGAGTTTTTCGCATTTATTACACGCTCAATTGTAATTGGGTAATACCGGTGTTCTAGCTCGTGAATTTTTTTTGCCAGTGTTTCGGGGGTATCTGTTTCAGTAACCTCACATTTTTCTTGAAGTATAATAGCACCGTTGTCATATATTTCATCTACATAATGGATACTAATGCCGCTTTCCTTTTCATTATTGGCAATTACGGCTTCGTGAACATATTGTCCATACATTCCCTTGCCCCCATATTTTGGCAAAAGTGCAGGGTGAATATTTATGATTGATGAAGGCCACTCATTTAACAATGCTGTTGGAACTTTCCAAAGGAAACCGGCAAGAATGATTTTATTTACTCGGTATTTTTTTAGCTCATTGATATAAGCATCTCCTTTAAAGAATCTTTCTCTTTCTATTATTAAAGTATCTATTTTGTATTTTTTTGCAATATCTAAAACTCCGGCACCAGGTTTATTACAAATAATCAATGCGATCCTTATATCGGGATTGCTCTCAAAGTGTTCAATTATTTTTTTTGCATTACTTCCGGCACCGCTAGCAAAAATGGCCAGATTGGTCGTTTCTTTTGTAGCTATTTTCTCCGGAGTAGCAGCAATAGATTTCCCTCTAAACCGATTAAATATTTTAAAAATATATTTTTTAAAGAATTTATATTGTCCGAGGGGTATGCTGGTTAGGATGACACACGGGGGCCAAGTAATGGTAAGTATAATAATATATATGACTATACTTGCTATTTCGTTTTCCACTCCAATGAATCCAATAATGCGTCGGCTAACATAGCCGCAGATACTACCGCCTAGGGCAAAAGTGGTGAGGATAAGCAACAGATCCAGCCCGTTAACTTTCCATTTGCGCTGCAATTTTTCAAACATATTGCAAATGTGCAGCAAAACTTTGTGAAAACTGAACAGAATTTAAACGAGCTGCCGCTTGTAAACGACTTGTTACAAATACATGACAATTCTAATGCAAAGGCTTCCACAATTGGCTGAAACCCAGTCTGGATAAGGGAAAAAAAAATATACAAATGTTGATACATTGTGAGTTACGTACCTTATTTTTGCACCCGAGTAAGGATATTTTTCCACATTAGCCCCGATAACTGTATGAGTCGCTATAGAAAAATCATTAAAAAGGTTTTTGCAAGTCTTCTATTTATTGCATTCTTTTCTTTTAATAACAGCGTAATGGCTGCTGATGGCGAGGCCTTGTTCAAGGCCAATTGTGCCAACTGTCACAAACCTGATAAGGATTACACTGGTCCTGCCTTAAAAGGTTGGTCTACCAGGGTTCCTGATGCAGCATGGATATACAAATGGGTTGCAAATCCTGCCCAGATGATAGCAAGTGATGCTTATTCAAAAACTTTGTTTGAAAAGTGGAAGCCAACAGTAATGACAGGTTTCAGCAATCTTAAAAAAGATGAGATTGATGCCATTATGAAATATGTGGATGATTATGCTCCACCAGCAGACCCTGCAGGTGCTTCGGCAGGCCAGCCCGCAACAGACAACTCGTTATTATTTGGAATTCTAACATTGGTATTAGCCGTTGTTGCATTTATATTATTACAAGTAAACAGTAATCTGCGTAAACTTTCCGACGAAAAAGAAGGTATCCTGCGTGGAGAACCGGTTCCATTCTATCGCAACAAAACTTACCTCATGGCAGGAATATTGCTTTTGTTTTCGCTTGGTGGATATTATACCATCGAAGGTGCAATAGGTTTGGGTAGAACTAAGAATTATCAACCAGAACAACCTATCTATTATTCACATAAAGTACATGCTGGTGTAAATCAAATCAGTTGTTTGTATTGTCATGGAAGTTCTCAAGACAGTAAAACTGCAGGTATTCCTTCAGTAAATGTTTGTATGAACTGTCACATGGCTATAAAAGAATATGCAGGAGAAAAAATTGTTAAAGAAGATGGTACGGAAGTAAACGGCACTGCAGAAATTCAAAAATTGTATGAGTATGCAGGTTGGAATGCAGCCACCAAATCATATAATCCCGATAATAATGGTGATGGAGTACCAGACGGTGCCAAACCAATTGAGTGGGTTAGAATACACAATCTTCCCGATCACGTATATTTCAATCATAGCCAACACGTAAAAGTTGGTAAACAACAGTGCCAAACCTGTCATGGTAACATACAGGAAATGCCTGAAGTATATCAATTCACAGACCTAAGCATGGGCTGGTGTATCAATTGTCACAGAGAAACTAAAGTAGATTTCTTGAACAAGAACACAGGCGAAGGCAATAAATTTTACAGCATTTACGAGAAATTCCACAACGATATCAAGAATAAAAAAATGGATAGCGTAACTGTAGAAAGCATCGGTGGTACTGAGTGTCAAAAATGTCACTATTAATTAATTAGCCAATTAGCTATTCGGCCAATTGGATAATGAAGAAGAATTTTATTCTATTGGCTAATAATCACATTATCGAATCATCACATTATGAATAAAAAGTACTGGCAAAATTTTGGAGATCTTACTGAATCTGAACGTTTTCAGCAGGCTTCTCAAAACGAATTTCAAGAAGAGTTGCTGCCGCTGGCAGAATTGGACGGTAAAGGAATGTTGGATACACCAACTCCAAGAAGAGACTTTCTGAAATACTTGGGTTTTAGTACCGCTGCAGCCGCCTTGGCCGCAAGTTGCGAAATGCCGGTAAAAAAATCTGTTCCATATTTAAACATGCCGGATAATGTAATTCCGGGTGTTGCTAACTACTATGCTTCTACATACGTAAATGGCGGAGATGCTATTTCTGTAGTGGTTAAGCAGCGTGATGGCCGTCCGGTTAAAATAGAAGGAAATGAACTTTCGTCTATTACAAAAGGTGGTACCAGCGCACAAGCCCAGGCTTCTGTTTTAGATTTGTATGACCCAACAAGATTGCGCCATCCTTTACAAAAATCTGGCGAAGATTTTAAAGAAGTACCAAGTTTTGATGCTTTTGATAAATTGGTAGGAACTGCGGTTGCAGGAATTGCGGGAAAAGCAATTGTGCTGTTAACCTCTACCATTAATTCTCCAAGTACATTACAAATTATCAGCGAATTTTTAGCAAAATACCCAGGTAGCCGTCACGTACAATACGATGCGGTTAGTTACAGTGGTATGTTGCTAGCAAATGAAATAACTTATGGTAAAAAGGCCATTCCTTCTTATCAATTTGATAATGCAAAAACAATTGTTAGTCTTGGTGCCGATTTCCTTGGTACATGGCTTAGCCCGGTTGAATTTAGTAAACAATACTCTGTAAACAGGAAAGTAAAAAGCAAAAAACCTGAATTAAGCCGTCATATACATTTTGAAAGTATGATGAGTTTAACAGGAAGTAATGCTGATGATCGCTTCACACATAAACCATCCCAAACCGGTGCAGTAGCATTGGCGTTGTTGGCAAAATTGGGAGGTGCAGTTTCTGCTCCGGCAATTTCAGATGCCAAGCTGGTTAAAGGAATTGAAAAAACGGCAGCAGTATTAAATGCAAGCAAAGGTGCAGCATTGGTTGTTTGCGGAAGTAATGATGTAAACATTCAGGTAATAGTTAATGCAATAAATGATATTATTGGTGCAAACGGTACTACCATTAACTGGGGTGCAACCAATAATACCCGCAAAGGCACTGATGCTGAAATAGTACAGTTGATTGCAGATATGAATTCAGGCGCAGTTGGTGGATTGTTCGTTTACGATTGTAACCCTGCTTATACATACAGCGAATCAAAGAAATTTACAGATGCCCTGGCAAAACTTCCAGTATCAGTATCTTTTAATGGTACAATGGATGAAACCACTGAGCAGTGCAAATTTATATTGCCATCTCACCATTGGCTCGAAAGCTGGGGAGATGCAGAACCTAAAACAGGTTATATAAGTTTACTTCAACCAACGATTAATCCATTATTTAAGACAAGACCTTTCCAAACGTCTTTACTAAAGTGGGCAGCTAATACTAGCGATTACGAAACTTATTATAAAAATTTCTGGGCAGCCAAATTAGGCAGTTTAACCAGTTGGGATCAGGCAATACAGGATGGTGTTATCGAAACAGCAGCAACCACTGCTGGCGCAACATTTAATGCTGGAAGCCTTGCTGCTGCTGCATCAAAAATAGCTGCAACCAAATCAGCTGCAACAGAAGTAGTATTGTACCAGAAAGTATCAGTTGGTACCGGTAGTCAGGCCAATAACCCATGGTTACAGGAACTTCCCGATCCTATTTCAAAAGTAACCTGGGATAACTACGCAATGGTAAGCCCCGAAATGGCTAAAACATTACTTACGCTTGATGTGATGAACAACCAGCGCCAGGCCGATGCTTATGAAGTACATCCTGAAAAACCAGTTGTAAAAATTACAGTAAACGGTAAATCACTTGAACTTCCGGCATTAATTATTCCAGGATTAAACAGTTCTACCATCGCTATAGCATTGGGATATGGTCGTCAAAGTGCAAACAAAGATCAAATACTTGATCGTACAGGAAGGGCTGCAGCAGGTGCTGGAAAAAATGCTTATCCTTTTGTAACTACAGATGGCAGCACATTTTTATACAGCGCAGTAGCTACGGTTGAAAAAACAGGCGAAACTTACCCTCTGGCACAAACACAGGTTCACGGATTTACAGAAGGCCGTCCTGTTATTTACGAAACAAACTTATCAAGTTATATAGCCGATCCTAAAGCGGTATTGGCAGAACCAACACACGAAAGAGCTATTTTAACGCCAGAAGGAAAAACAGATTACGTAAAAGATGGTACCATGTATCCTGATTTTGTGAAACCAGGAATTAAATGGGGTATGAGTATCGATTTGAATACTTGTACTGGTTGTAGCGCTTGTGTAGTAGCTTGTACTGCAGAAAACAACGTAAGTGTTGTAGGTAAAATAC
Organism: Chitinophagaceae bacterium; assembly: GCA_947504605.1. Taxonomy (GTDB): domain Bacteria; phylum Bacteroidota; class Bacteroidia; order Chitinophagales; family Chitinophagaceae; genus Ferruginibacter. Next base: position 4,780 of record CANNJE010000015.1, on the reverse strand, counting down.
AGGTTCAACGTGCACATGAAATGCATTGGTTACGTATTGACCGTTATTTCACCGGCGATCTTGAAAATCCGGATGTTGTTTTCCAGCCTATGCTTTGTCAGCATTGTGATAACGCTCCATGCGAAAACGTTTGTCCGGTAGCGGCAACCAATCACAGCAGCGAAGGTTTAAATCAAATGACTTATAACCGTTGTATTGGTACAAGATATTGCGCCAACAACTGTCCTTATAAAGTACGTCGTTTTAACTGGTTAGATTATAATGGATCTGATAGTTTTGCTGATAACCAACAATCTTTGATTGGCACAGATACCAACGAAGTTATCAACCACATGAATGACGAGCTTACAAGAATGGTGTTAAACCCAGATGTAACTGTTCGTGGTCGTGGTGTGATTGAAAAATGTTCTTTCTGTGTTCAGCGTTTGCAGGAAAATAAACTGGAAGCTAAAAAACAACAGGATCCTACACTGGTTCGCAATGTAAAAACAGCTTGTATGCAGGCTTGTCCTACCAACGCAATCAATTTTGGTAATGTGAATGATAAAGAAAGTGAAGTGAGCAAAGCAAGAGCAGACGAAAGCCGTCACTTCTATGTTTTGGAGCAATTGCACGTATTACCTAATGTTAGTTACTTGGCCAAAATCAGGAATACCGACAGGCAGATAGGTGTGGAAGAAGAACATGGCGCAGCAACTGAAGCACATTAATTGCAACAGACTGAAACTTAAATAGAAGAAACCCGATAAAGATCGGATTAAGTAAAAAACAAAAACAGGCTAAAGGCTAACGCTAAAGGCTAAAAGCGAAATAAGATATGTCATTACTGAAATACGAATCGCAACAAAGGGAACCGCTGGTAGATGGTAACAAAGATTATCACCAGATAACGGAAGATATTATTGGCCCCATTGAGATGAAGCCCAGCAGGCTTTGGTACATTGGTTTTTACATCAGTGTAGCATTATTGATGTTTGGGGTTTACAGTATTTATCGTGAGGTTACTTATGGTATTGGACAGTGGAACCTAAACAAAACCATCGGATGGGGTTGGGATATTACCAACTTCGTATGGTGGGTAGGTATTGGACATGCCGGAACCCTCATCTCGGCAATCCTATTGCTTTTCCGTCAGGGATGGAGAACAGGTGTAAACCGTGCGGCTGAAGCAATGACCATTTTTGCGGTTATGTGTGCAGGGCAGTTTCCAATCTGGCATATGGGTCGTGTATGGATGGCGTTTTTCGTATTACCTTATCCAAACAGTCGTGGTCCATTATGGGTAAACTTTAATTCTCCGCTACTTTGGGACGTATTTGCAATCTCTACTTATTTCACGGTTTCATTGTTATTTTGGTATAGTGGTTTATTACCCGATTTTGCAACTGTAAGAGACAGAGCAAAAACTAAGTTTCGTAAAATGATGTATGGTGTTGCTGCATTTGGCTGGACAGGTAGCACTAAACACTGGCAAAGACATGAATCTCTTTCATTGGTTTTAGCAGGATTAAGTACACCGTTGGTATTGTCTGTACATACCATTGTATCTTTTGACTTTGCAACTTCAGTTATTCCAGGATGGCATACAACCATCTTTCCTCCATATTTCGTTGCGGGTGCGATCTTCTCTGGTTTTGCGATGGTGCAAACATTGTTGATTGTAGTGCGTAAAGTAATGAACCTGCAGGATTATATTACCCTTGGACATATTGAAGCGATGAACAAGGTAATTGTGTTGACAGGTAGTATTGTGGGTTGTGCATATTTGACCGAATTATTTATTGCATGGTATGGACAGAATCCTTACGAGTGGTATGCATTCAGTCAAAACAGGGCAAATATATTTACACCTTATGGATGGAGTTACTGGCTGATGATGTTCTGTAACGTGGTATCTCCACAGTTATTCTGGAGCAGAAAATTAAGAAGGAATATTACCGTTACTTTCTTTATGAGTATTATCGTAAACATCGGTATGTGGTATGAGCGTTTTGTAATTATCGTTACATCTGTATATAGAGATTTCTTACCATCAAGTTGGAGTACTTACTATAGTCCAAGTATTTGGGAGATTGGATTCTACCTTGGTACATTTGGTTTATTCTTTACCTGCTTTTTCCTTTTTGCAAAATACTTCCCTGTTATTGCTGTATCGGAAATCAAAGCAATTTTGAAAACAAGTGGCGAGAACTACAAGGCCAAAATGACGGATATTGAAAAATCGGACGCAGAGAAGTTTTATATTGAAAAAGTAGAACACGCACATTAAAAAAATTAAAAATGGTGAACGTTAAATACATTCACGGTTTTCAGATAAGAAGCATTATTTAATAAAAAAGCAAGCGGTAAAAAACCGCAGCTAAAAGCTAAAAATATGGCTGGAGGAATTAAAAAATTTGTAGTTGGCTCATTTGATGATGAAGCTGTGCTGTTCCCTGCGGTGAAAAATGTTCGCAAGGCAGGGTACAAAATTCATGATGTGTACACTCCATTTCCTGTTCATGGTCTTGATCATGCAATGGGGTTAAGAGAAACAAGTTTGCACACAGCAGGTTTTATCTACGGGGTCACCGGTACCACAACAGCACTAACATTTATGACTTGGGTTTTTACCAAAGACTGGCCTTTGAATATTGGCGGAAAGCCAAATTTTGCATTGCCTGCTTGGATACCCATTACATTTGAGTTAACAGTATTGTTTGCCGCAGTGGGTATGGTACTTACATTTTGTTATTTATGTAATCTGGCTCCTTTTGTAAAAAAACATCATTTTCACCCAAGAGCTACCGACGATCTTTTTGTTATGGCTATTGAGTGTACGGATAAAACAGATGACGCTTCACTACAGAGTTTTTTACAGAATACAGGCGCTAAGGAAGTAAATGTTCAGATAGCTGAAACAGGTTGGTGGATTGGAAGGTACGATAAAGAACAAAAACTGTATAGAGAAGAGAAGGGGTATTAATTGATAATTGTTTAATTGATAATTGATAAATGAAACGACTTACAAATTTTTCGGCAATTGCAGTTACAGCAATGATTGTTTTAATGAGCAGCTGCAGTAAAGACAAACGCAAGCCCGGCACTGTGTATATGCCTGATATGGCATACAGCCGCACATTTGAAACATATGCTGAACTGGATTCTCTAAAATATACCAGTGACGTGAATGATAAAGGGGGTATGAAAATATTCTTTAATGCTATGCCTGCCGCAGGTACAATTAAAAGAGGAGAAATGTTTCCTTACACATTACCCAATGATAGTAATGGTTATAAAATGAGTGCATCTGTACCCAACCCGATTGATTTTATGACCGGAGCCGAAATGAGCGAGGCTGCGAGGTTATATAATATTAACTGTGCTATCTGTCATGGCGAAAAAGGTCAAGCAAATGGTCCGCTATCAGCAAAAGTGGGTGCCATAGCAAACCTTACACTTGATTTGTATAAACAAATGAAAGACGGAACAATGTTCCATTCTATTACTTACGGAAGAAACAATCTAGGTAATATGGGTAGTTATGCCTCTCAGCTAAACAGGAAACAACGCTGGCAGGTTATTAAATATGTGAGAACATTACAAGGTCCGGCAGTAGCAGACAGTACAACTAAAGCTGCAGTTAAAGATTCTGCAGCCATTGTGAAAAAATAAGGTAGGACTAGCAATTGAAAAGATTAAAAAAAAGAAATACAATTAATTAAATATAGCCTGAGCCTACTGTTTTCAAAAGTAAAGCTCATCATCACACAAATATTTTTTAGATGGAACATCGTTTTGAATTACCGGCAAATTATAAAAAATGGACATGGGGACTTATCATAGCCGGGCTTTTAGCCTTGTTATACGGGTTTATTATGTTTCATCCCTTTGCGCATGCTGGCCATGGTGAAAATACCAACAGCACCCGTTTTTGGGCAGTATTACTGCAAAATAGTGTGTATTGGTTGTTGGTGGTAAACGCTTCCATGTTCTTTATTGCTGTTACAACTATGGCAATGGGCGGTTGGCAAATTGCATTTCGCCGGGTGCCGGAAGCTATTTCAAGCGTAGTACCAGTTTTGGGAATTATCACTTTTGTAATATTATTGGCCATCGTTTTTGGTCACCGTACAGATATTTATCATTGGCTGGATACAGATGCTGTTGCTAATGATAAAATTTTAAAAGGTAAAAGCGGATTCTTAAATCCAACTTTCTTTATAATTTGTTCTGCTGTTAGTATCGGACTTTGGTGGTTACTTGGTAAAAAAATGAGAACATTAAGTCTTCAAACTGACGAGGCTCCTATGGATTATGAAACAGGAAAAAAATGGATATGGAAAAATACCGTTTGGGCTTCCTTGTTTGCAGTTGTATTTGGTCTTACAGTAGCATCTACCATTCCTTGGTTATGGTTGATGAGTATTGATCCTCATTGGTATAGCACCATGTACAGCTGGTATACTTTTGCAAGTACATTTGTATCGGGTATGTCATTAATAGCCATCTTTGTTATCTACCTAAAAAATCAAGGAAAACTAGAATATGTTACAGATGAGCATTTGCATGATATAGGTAAATTTATGTTTGCCTTCTCTGTATTCTGGACATATTTATGGTTCTCACAGTATATGTTGATATGGTATAGTAACCAACCGGAAGAAACCAGGTATTTCATAGATAGAATTGGAACGGCCACTGAGCCAGGAGCCTATAAAGGAATATTCTTCTTTAATCTTATCGTAAACTTTTTGGGCCCATTATTAATATTAATGAAAAAAGGCTCCAAACGCAACTG
>CANNJE010000014.1 GCA_947504605.1 Chitinophagaceae bacterium | reverse complement strand
TATTTTGTAAAGTTGGGTTATAAAACAACATTAGGGTCATCAACCGAAGCTAATTTTTTTATTAGTTCAGAGCGGTCACCAAAGAATCCTTACAGCATGGGCAATGATTTAAATGCAGCTGCCGATCGGTATTTTAATCCTGCTGTACCCCAGCAATTAACAATTGGCATTCAATGCAGAATTAAGGGAAAATAACCAATGCAACAGATATTAAGTTCTGTAGCCGTTATATTTGCAAAAAGATTACACATGTTTGAATTTGGAAAACTGTCCCTTCAGGAAATCCTTACGGTTTCATTTACATTGTTTGCTGTGATTGATATGCTGGGATCAACTCCTGTGCTAATTTCTCTTAAAGCAAAGATGGGAGGGCATATCAGATCTGCACAGGCTACTTTTGCCTCAGGGGCTTTAATGATTATATTTTTATTTCTTGGAAAACAATTTCTTGGGTTACTGGGGCTCGATATTAAGTCATTTGCAGTAGCAGGTAGCATTGTAATTTTTATATTAGGATTAGAGATGGTTCTTGGTTTAGAATTTTTTAAACCTGATGGTAATCCTAAAAGTGGTAGCGTGGTGCCAATTGCATTTCCACTTATAGCAGGTTCTGGAACGCTTACCACCATTATGTCGCTGAAAGCGAACTATGATAATATAAATATTTTGATAGGGATATTGATCAATTGTGTTATTATATTTATTGTATTACATTCTTTAAAATGGATAGAAAAAGCACTGGGGCCCAGCGGAGTAATTGTGGTAAGAAAATTTTTTGGTGTAATATTGCTGGCCATAGCCGTAAAAATCTTTGGGACTAATATTCAGGGATTTGCAAAGTAGAAGGATATTCGGGATATAATGTGATTTGAATATTATTGGCCTCGTAGTACAATGGATAGTATAAGAGTTTCCGAAGCTCCAGATCCAGGTTCGATTCCTGGCGAGGCCACACTGCATCTTCAAAATCCTTACTCAGTAAGGATTTTACTTTTACAAAGATACAGAAAAGTTACACTTTTATAATATATCGACAATTATTTCGGGAAAACGAGTTCCTATATGAAGTCAAAGCAAGATGTAGTGTTTCCAAATATTGAAGCAGGCGAACTTTTCATTGCGTTCATAAAACGTAACAGAAAAATAGAATTTGAGTCCCTTTGTATGGAACAAAAAGAAATTCATCACGAGCTTTTTGTTTTTTTGGATTTTCTTGTTCCGAACGTTGGACTTACTGAATACCATCCGCCAAATAGATTTATAACTTCAGGCGATATAAATTATAAAAAATGCCTCGCTATTAAACTTTGTCTTACTCCAAAAATAAAGATTAAGGAGGTTTTGAATTATGCTTATGAAAATTTTGAATGCGGTAAAATTATTCGCTATACTGCTTTTGCTAATTTTATAGATGCTTCTTTTTTTGATGAGATAACAAAATATAAAATTTATTGGGTCGACAAAAATCTTGTAGATTATATAAAAAAGTGGTTGGCTGCAACAGCAGTCGATATACAAGAAATTAGTAAGTCAGTGCTGCTAAACATTGATAATGCTGCTGAAAAAGAGGAGGTCGGTAAGATATTAAAAAAATACGCATCACCTAAAACTCAAAAAAATGTTGATGCGCTACTTAATTCCTACATGAGTTCACCATTGGAATTAAATCTAACAGTTTTACAGCTTGCTATTGCAATTTCTTCCCTTAAATATAAAAGATACACTTCAACAGATAGTAATGAAGTTGTAGCAAGGTGGGCATCAAAATGTTTCAAAATATTGAACAAGAGCTCGCAAAAAAAGGCTTCAATACCCTATGTCTATCCAGCTTACAGGACAATCCTTGATGTTTTAAATGAAAGTAAATATTATCGCCTCAAAAAAAGCAATATTTTTAATAGTGTACTTAAATAAAACTACGTGGACTTTACGTGGTTATAGCAACCCACTCTCATTATCCTTTTATTAAAATATAAATTGCTGTCATAAAATATAATATTATGACAAATGAATACTCAAAAGACGAAAGTATAACTAAGCAATTCTTTTGGCGCCTTGAGGACGTTGAAAGGGTATTTAAAAAGTGTTTACAAGAACAATTACTAAGTAAGCTACCAAAAGAAGAAGAAGAAGTATTAGACATTAAAGAGGCTTCTAAATTAATTCGCCTTTCTGTTTCTACAATACGTAAGCATACTAAATCTGGTCTCCTCAAAAAATTGTACCCAGAAGTTAGAAAAAATTTATACCACAAAGAAGAGTTACTAAAATTTAATAACTATTATAGGAATAAATTAGGGTAAAAACTACCCAAAATTTAAAGTCAGGCTTTTTTTATGGTATTTTTTGAGTGAATATCACTACCCATTAATTTCCCCAATACATTTATTTTATACTATAACTCAAATAATTAATTATGGAACAGAATACTATTGAAAAATTGGCTACCCAATTGGAAGAATTAAATGAAAAATTAAACACCCAATTGCTTTGCCCTGAACTGCGTAAAATATGGACTCCCAAAGATGATTTAAAAGCGTTTATGGGATTCGCTGATACACAGATGGCTACCAACACTAAAAAGTACAAATTCGTTACAACAAAAATTGGCAAAAGAATATTTTACCAAAATGAGTCTGTATTGAAAATTATGAACAGTAATCAGAAAGACTAATGGCTTGGAAATTTAATCGCTCCTCTCCGCTTATTGCGAAAGGCTCTAATATTATCGACAACTTGGGGGTAATTCCTCGAAAGGCAACAAAGGCAATAAGGTTTGTAAATAAGGACACAGGCGAGCTGTTTACTACAAATGACTTGGCAATAAAAAAGCAAAAGCGAAACAAAGCACTTATTGGCTGCCAAGAGACATACATCAGACTATTAAAGTCAAAAAGCATAACGATTATGTTAATAGTAGCATCAGTAGAAAAATATAGAACAGTAGGTGAATTTATGAAGGAGCTTAAAAAGAAACTTTGGCGAAGTAAAATCGAAACCTTCGGATATTTCTGGCAAAGAGATATTGGGGAACTTGTTTTTAAAAGGCATTACCATATAATGGTAGCAGTAACCAGAATTGATGCTGACACATTCAGAGCATTAATGAAAAATAAAAGGACTAAAAACTACAAGGTGGTGCTATGTAATTACCTGAATGGCTTTAAAGATTATTTAAAGGGAAAAGAGATATATGCACCATTAAATCATAGGTCTTATGGTAAAAGTCAGCAATACAGAAAGCCGCTTAATGCGTTATACAAAGAAGTTGATGTGTCTCAAAACACATCCGATAAGCATTAATCTGTTTTCAATTCGCATCAATTCGCCACTATTTTTATCCCTATCATTTTTATTCAATGAAGGGTAACTATTTTTATAAAAAATATTCATAAAATGGAGACTATTTCAGATTTGCTTACAGGCGAAAAATTTGTACCCAGTAGGATTAATCAAAGATTTCAAACCCCAAAGAACAGAGTGCTGTATTATAATAAAAAGGCAAAAAAAATACGGCTTTTAAAATCAAATTATGACAGACCGTTGCATAAGAACTACATGATTTTACTGGAACTATTAGATGGAAAAGAAGAGGTAGTATTCTCAAAGGATTATTTATTAGGTAAAGGGTATTCTTTTGGGGTGTACACTCACATTGAGAATTACAAAGGTAAAAGCTGCTACGCTATATATGATTTTTTGCTGATTACATTACCCACTGGCGATATAAAATTTATCAAAAACAATGATTGATATTACAACAGTTAACTTAAATCCTACCCTTGAACAATTTCAATTGGAAGGACAGAACGCCGCCCTAAAAAAAAACAATCATTTTCTGGTTGTTCTGTCTATTATTCTTGCTGGTGCTACTTCAGCGGCTATTTATTCCTACCACATGAAAAATAGAAATTTCATACAACAATCACCTAAATAAAATTCCAATGAAACGGGACGGTTGCTCCCTATCGACTTAACACCCTATAAATGTAAAATATAAAAACATGATAGTACCAATCGTTGGATTAAAATATTACAACTTCAAGCCTATACAAATAAATGATGAGGTATTGCTTGTCAAAGAGAAGAATAATCTTTTTGATGACAAAGCAGTTGCTGCATTTAATGTATCAGGCGAAAAAATTGGTTATGTAGGTAACCGAAGTGCAAGAAATGAAAAGGTTTATTCCAAAATGAAACAAAAAGAATGCAGAGGGAAGGTATGGTGCATAACAGGTAATCAAATTTTAGTTGAGCTTGATTTCCATTCTTAATCGTTTCCTTCCTATAAAAATTGTATCAAAGGTGCAGGTGTATCAAAAGAAATCTGATAGGCGGTATTGATACGCACAAAAACTGTATTAATCTTTTTCTTTGATTTGTTTTATCCCCCTATATCCAAAATAGCATACCAAATATTTAAACATGGAAAGAGCAATTATTATTGCCAGATGCAGCACCAATGACAAAAGGCAGGATGTTACACGCCAAACCTTCGATTTACAAAATAAGTATGGTAACACCTACAATATCATCAAAGTACTGGAATACTACAAATCTGGTGAGAAAAATGATATGGAGATTAATGAGGTTTTACAGTATGCTCTTGACAATAATATACAGCATATATTATTTTCAGAAATAAGCCGAATTGCACGTCGAGTAATTGAAACACTTATTTTCATTGAAAACTGCACAAAAATGGAAGTGAATGTAATCATTGACAATTATAATATGCATAGCCTGAATGCAGACAAAACTGAAAACATGATGACAAAGACTATGTTGCAAATAGGTGCTGCATTCTCCGAAATGGAATTAAGGCAAACTAAACAGCGGTTAAACAGCGGTAGAGCTAAATACATTGCTGCTGGCGGTAGGCTTGGTCGTAAACCAGATAGTAAACTAACTAAAGAGGATTTTTTACAAAAGCACAAGGATATTATAAAATATTTAAAACAAGGTCAAAGTGTTCGAGCCATCATGAAGTTAACCATGAAGAGCAGTGGTACTATTCAAAAGGTTAAACAGGCTTCATAATAGATTAATTTGTATGGATTTTGTCATATATTTGATTTGAAATAATTAAGCTGCGGTACAAATTTGCCCCCTAAATCGACCAATTTAAGCAAAAAAGCAGTCTTATATGCCTAAAACCTGTATGCAGCCACGTAAAGCGTGGGGCTGCTTGTTGGGCATATACGTTCTTGGTCGAGCGTGGGGGCTGATGAGTATGCCTCACGTGGTTTATATAAACCATTTTAAGACTATCAGAGGAATAGTCTAAACCTCAAAATCGACCAAAATGAAACCAAAAATTCTGCTCCCAGTGTTAATTATTATTAGCACTATGATTGGCTGTAAAAAAGATGACCCAGCTGCTTCAATTACCTACTCAAAGGTTGCCATCACAAAAGTTACTTTACTTGGCATTAGTAATGGCAACAATGGTGTTAATTGGGACAACGCTCTCGCAGGAAATTATCCTGATGTTTATTTTAAAATTACACAAGCAGGGACAACAACTTCAATATTTGACTTACCGACTAACCAACGATATGAAAATATACAAAATTCGAGTTTACCTTTGAGCTGGAATTTCAACTCCCCTTATTTAATTATCACAAATTTAAGCTCTTCAATAGATGTAGATTTATATGACTTTGATAGTTTATCTACTGATGAATATATGGGAACAACAAGATTTAGTTTTGCAACCTATACAACAGGGAGTAGCAAATATCCCCCAAGCGCAACCGTTATATCAGGCAGCTACATTGTGAAATTGGACTTTATATGGTCTAACTAATTCTGCTTTGCACAGAACTAAACTAATCAAAATGAAAAAGATATTTTCTTTAGCAGTCCTATTACTCGCCTGTATAACTACATTTTCGCAATTAAAAGTTAAGAACAAAATTCATTTGCCCATCTATTTTAGCTATGGATACTATGAAACAACAGCCGACTGGGAGGGGTTTAAAACAGCAGGATGGTTTAAAGTTGAACCTAATGAAACCCTAAATGTAGGAATACCATTTACGCCTAAAGGCGGTACTGTACTTTACTATCATTTTCAGTCGTCAAACCCCAAAATGAGAATCAATATTGGGAAGGTGAATTTATTGGTTAATAAGATAGATGCTTTTGAGATTAAAAACGCACACCTCCCCTACAAAAAGGATGAGAACAAAAACTATGAATTTAGGGCATTTAAACAAAAGTCCTTTTTTTCAACGGACATCCTTGATGGGTACTATAAGATTGATATTACTTATGATGATATAAACTGATTGAGAGTATCTTTAAAAGGTGGCAGGTATTTAGAAAATACCTGCCGCCTTTTTTTATGTCTACTGTTTTTTAATCTTCTTTGGCTTGTCTTTGGTAAACAAGTCTGCTGTGTATTTTTCGTATAGCTCAAATAAAAATACCATTCTGTTGGCTTCACTTGTAAATGCTTGTGGTCTGTAAGCCAAGTCCACAGCTTTGTCTAACTCATTATGTGCTTTTACCAAAGTTGGTGGCATTGTCAATGGGTCGTAAAGGTCAGCAAGAGAACTGGTAGGAAATTCTAATCTTGCATCTAATACTTTTTGTGCTGCTGTTTCTATGGCTTTTATTTGTCTGTCGTTCGGATTTTCTGGCCAAGAATAATTGTTGTAAACTATATCTTTAGAATAACGATAATCACTTTTTAAACGACCACAAATGTTTTTAACCCAAGTCATGTGCATAGTTGACATCAATACTCCAAAGTGATATAATTCTCCATTTGGCATTATCAAGTTACCATTAGTTGAAATTGTATTTTTATCAATAAATCCCATCGGAATATATTTTCTTCTCTCAGAAGAAACCACTGGGATTACAAGACATTTTTCAGGATTATTTGTTTCACGAAAACGTGTGGGAGCAAGATTCTGCATCCCTTTGTCGGTACTTTTCAGCCTGTCTTCTCTAACACGATTAACTCGTTCCATTACCAATGGCATTTTTCTTAATTCATCTGGCGTACAATCAACCAGCCAGAGACAATAACGTTTTCTGTTATTTATAAATTCGTCTGCACCTATTAATAATTTTATCCATTTTTTTGAGTTAGGTTCGTTAGTTACCAAATAAATTAAATCATCTTCCTCAACAATTAAACCTTCACTTTTAGCGTAATAATTTCCTTTAATAATATCAGGAACATTGCAAATTGGTTTTTTCTTTTTTTCAACCAAAATATCTTTTGCATCAATTAAATAAGCATTGATATTTTTTGCTTTGATTTCGTGTGCTTCTCCTTTGATGTCTTCATAATCAAAAATTCTCTTATTCGTTGTATCGAAGTTAGCAAAGCCAACTATCACACAATAAACAGCTGCATTTCCTTTTGCTTCATTATTCCACTTAAATGTTCGGTGCGCAAAATGAATTTTAATATTGTATTTGTTTTGCAAAAGACCCCAAAGCAAATTTGTTTGTTCGCCTTGCACAATTGAGTTAGTAGAAACAAAAGCAACTTTAATTTTTGTGTCATGGATGAATTTAGACGCCTTAATATACCAACCTGCAACATAATCAAGTGTTCCACCACCTGCTACATTGTCAAATTCTTTTACAATTTGGTCACGTTGGTTTTGCTTCATTATATTTGAACCAATGAAAGGTGGATTGCCAATAATATAAGAAAGGTCGCCTTTAGCTACAATGGTTTCCCAATCTGTTTCTAATGCATCACCATGAACTATTTTAGCAGCTTTTTTTAATGGTAAACGAGCAAAATATTGCCCAAACTCATTGCTTATTTGCATATTCATTTGGTGGTCGATAAGCCACATCGCAACTTCTGCAATACGTGCAGGAAACTCTTCATACTCTATACCATACATCATATCCACATCAAGCCAGATAATCTCCCTTACATCAATAAGCCGTTGCCCAGATTTATGTAACGCTCTTAAAATCTCAAGTTCAAGTAAACGTAACTCTCGGTATGTAATAACCAAAAAATTTCCGCAACCGCAAGCAGGGTCAAGGAATTTAAGCGTGCTTAATTTTTTATGAAACTCAGGGAGTTTATTTTTGTTGTCCTTGATACTTTCAAATTCTTTCCAAAGGTCATCTAAGAAAAGCGGTTTGATGAGTTTCAGGATATTTGTTTCGCTGGTATAATGTGCGCCTAAGTTCCTACGTTCCAAAGGGTTCATTACAGACTGAAACATCGAGCCAAAAATTGCAGGTGAAATCTTGCTCCAGTCAATATAGCAGCAGTCCAACAAAGCCTGCCGCATTTTGCTGTCGAAGCTTGCTGTAGGAAGATTCTCTTCAAACAATTTACCATTCACATACGGAAATTCTGCAAGCTGCTCATCCAGATTCTTAAAACGATTTTCTTTGGAGGTATTCAGTACCTGAAATAGCTCTTGTAGTTTGGATGCTAAGTCACTTCCGTCTTCACTGGTTCTTTGTTCAATATACTCCTGAAATTGTTGCTTATTGAAGATGGTTGTGTCTTCGGAAAACAGGCAAAATAAAATACGAACCAAGTAAACTTCTAACGAATGTCCTTTATATCCAATTTCTTCCAGTCTGTCATGCAGCTTGCCCATTAATTCAGCCGCTTTAATGTTTGCAGGGTCTTGCTCTTTGTACACTTTTTTTTGATACCCTAACATACTTCCAAAGTGCTGTACATTATTTATAAGGTCATCAAGTTTAAACTCAACAGTATTTCCTTCTTCAAGGTCGTAAAGCCTAAAATTCTCAAAATCACAAATGAGAATGTATTTCGGCAGTTCATGTTGTTTCAGTCCGTGTGTGTAGTCTTTGGCTTGTTGATAGGCTTTGTCAAGGTTTTTACCTCTGCTTTTCATTTCTATTAAAATAGTACCCTTCCAGAGCAGGTCAATATAGCCGTCCTTATCATCCAGTTTTTTTACTCTATGTTCAAAGGTTGATACTCTCTTTCTACTAATGCCAAACACGTTAAAAAACTCAACTAAAAATGGTTTTGCATCTGCCTCTTCGTTTGAAGTGTCCGCCCATTCTTTTGAGAAGCTTAACGCACGGTCTTTTATTTCGTTCCAGCTTAAAGCCATACTAATTTGTTTTAACGATTCTTATTTATGAAGTTGTTCGGGTAATGATTTGAAGCATAGGGTTTTCCAAATATAAGTTTTAGAACCGATGCATTGTGATTGTACGTTGTTATTTCTTAAAATAATATCGTATTAAAAAACTGCTGCATTTTATGCTGGTACAAGCACTAAAAAAAGCCGCCATTCGTCTGGCGGCTTCAGCCTTGCAAGGTTTTTGAGTATCTCAATGAAAACAAAGGTAATTCCCAAACTTTACTCGAACAGGAGAAAAACACCATGAATTAGGGAGGTTTACCTCATGCTCTTGGGGAAATGCTCATCACAATCCGTAGCGTAGGCTACATGAGTTACAAAAGTGGTATAAAGTATCAAGGATTGAAAAAAAATGAAATTTAGCCTATCAAATTGTTAGCATCATCATTCATTGCATCCCAGCATTTAATAATTTTATCAATATGTGTATCGTTTAAATTAATGTAACGCCTAAAGCTCCGCTCATCCTTATGTCCTGATACTTCCCTTACCATTCTTTCAGGCATTTCCTCTTGAAGACTCAATGATATGAATGTTTTTCTTGCCATGTGCGTACTGATAATTTTATATAATGGAAAATACTCCTCTTTTTTATTACCATCAAAAGAACTAATTTTTTTGACCATCCTGTTGAGTCCAGCAATTTCTGCTATCGTCTTTAACTTTCTGTTCATTACCTGATTTTTATATATTGGCAGTACCGAGGGCAGATACAAATACTTACTAATTATCCGCTGACATGCTTTATTGATAGGCGCCTTAATCATTCCTCCATTTTTTTTGTCAATATATTCCCAAATAGGTCTTGCGGTGTGAATCTCATTCTTATTAATTTTTTCTATATCAGAGTACCTTGAACCTGTATAACATTGATACAAAAAAACATCACGTATCTGGTCTTCATATTTACTTTCAAAATGAAAATTTTCTAAAATAGTTAACTCTTTTTTTGTAAGGATATTGACGATTTGTTCTGTTTCTGAAACGTATATTTCATTAAAATCCGCAGGTATTATTTTTCCTCTTTTTTTAAAATGTGTAAAAAAAGTTTTTAATGCAGTAATGTACTTACATAAGGTATTATCATTTATTTTAGCAATATTCCGAAGGTATATGATAAATGATTCTACCCAATTGTTACTATATTGAGATGGGGTAAACTGGTTGTTACCTTGAAAACGTTCGATATGCAACATCAAGGATTTATACTTTTTGACGGTATTACTTTTTATACTTGTTCCTTTTTTAGTTTTATGTTCCAAAGTGAAACGACTTAATATTTCCTCTAAAGTATCAACATCCTTACTTTTTTTAACCTCGCCCTTTATAAGCTCATATAGCTCACCTTTACTTACTGTTTGGTATTTTAATTTCGCATTAGCCAGAAACTTCTCCAACTCATATTTTTTCTCTTTTAACCATTTTCCTGATTCTGCTATACTCTTTGGCGTTTCTAATAAATCCTTTACTACTCTTTCTTTTTTATTCCAAAATCGAAGAGGGATAAATTTACCTGTTGTGTATATTTCTCTCATTCCTCGATGAGCGACAGACAGTATTACAGCACGTGGTAAATTCATCTCGTTTTCAAAAAACTTACGGTCGTTTTTTTTCAATTTTTCTAAAATTTCATCATTAGGAATACCCTTTAGGTAGAAATTAATCTTTGACATATTATTTGAATTATTGGTTACACTTTTGAGTTACACTTTTTAAGAAGTGCAGTGTACCAAAACTAACAATATGCTACAATCAATTGATAATCAAACTAAAATTGAGTAATAGGTATTAGTAGGTGTCAATTGGTAATAAGTGATGTCGATTTCTGGCGAGGCCACAACCAAACAAATGAATTAGTTATTTGCAGTTTTTCTAATTTATTTTATAGGCTATAAGTAGCTGCCATTTCCTTTAACTCCATCATGTTGGTCACTTTTAGTTTTTCAAATATGCGTGCTTTGTGTGTACCAATTGTTGAAACCTGCAGGTTTAAAGATGTAGCAATATGACTCACGCCCTCACCCTTTAGCAAAAGTGAAACTATTTCAAATTCTCTTGGAGATAAACTATTAAATAAATTTTCAACTTCCGAAGATGAACTAAAGTCTGCCAGTAATTCTAACATGGTATCACTAATATATTTTTTACCACTCAAGACCAGTAAAATTGCTTTTTTTACATCTTCTAGCGGCGCATCTTTATTTACGAAACCTTTGGCACCTGCTTTTATAAATCTTCTTGCATAGATGGATTCAGAATTCATAGAAAATATGAGCACCTTAAGATTGGGATATGTGTCTTTGATAAGCTGCATCAAATCAAGTGTATTGGTATAGGGCATTTTGATATCCAGTATAGCTACATCATATTCTTTTTCCTTTAACTGGGCCATGGCAGATTCTCCGTTTTCTGCTTCATCAATTTCACAGGGGTTTACAAGACCAGTGATTATCAATTTTAATCCTGCTCTTACTACAAAATGGTCATCAATTAATAAAAAACGATTCATAATATTTTATACAATTTGGAAACTTAATTTCTTAATAATGCTGCATAAATATTAATTTATGCTTTCATTTTTTAACACAGTTATTTTATAGGGAAACGAATTATTAAAGTACTTCCTTCATGTGGTATAGAGTCAAATTTCATCGTTCTGTAATACATACTAGCCTTACTATAAATTTTACTGACGCCTAAACCTGTACTTTTCTTTTTTAAATCAAAGCCTATTCTGTCATATGTTACTTCAGTAAAATAAAAATTTCTTTGTTACTAATAGTTATACATGCTGTATGGGCTTTAGCGTGTTTTAGAATATTGGTTGTTTGTTCTTGAATGATTCTACACAATGTTAGCTTAAATTTATCATTTAATGGTTGTTCGTCAAAATGATTTGTAATAAATTTTATTTTGCTTACAGTCATAATTTCTTCTCTTAGGGTTATAAAGGAATCCTTCAGCCCCAAATCAGTAATTAAAGTTGTATGTAATACTTTAAGAACTTCTGTATTTTTAATCGTTCCGAAGCAGAATCGGGCCAATTTATAAATGGCCTGAAATTGCATTACGGAATATATAGTCATGAGAGCCTAATGGTAATGCTAATGTTGAAAATTGATCATTTGCGTCGTCGGATAACGTAACTATGGCCTTTTTATAGTAAGTACTTTTGGTTTATTTATAAAAAGCCTCATTACGATGTTTCTTTTGGAGGATTAATGAGAATATATACCCACTCTGATCTTATTTAGCAAGTTATTGGCTTGATCTATGCTTGAAGATATTTGTTTAGGAGAAACTTTTATTTCGAGAGTTTTAAAATTCGTAAAAAAATTCCCCCTGCCCCAATTTATTGTCATCTCTATAAACGACTGTAATAGGTTTTGTAGTGTAATTTATATTTTTAATTATTTACCTTAAAAATATTTTACATTTAACAGTAAAATTTAATAAATAAATGGGTTTAAATTTTAGAAAAATTAGCTAAAATATTTAAACACGCTTCATAAATACTGGCCCCCAACCACTTATTAGCATTTGAAAATGAAAAAAAAAATTATTAATAAACGAATTCAATGGGCACTTGGTGCAGCTTTTCTATGTGTAGTGTATTTAATATCGGCCACTTATAGCAATATGAAAAGTGCAAATGAGGAAAGTGCTAAAATAAAAACATCACTTGACAGGTTGTTGCAACTGGAAAATATTCTTGTACATATTCAGTCTGTAGAAACTGGGCAGCGTGGTTTTGTTATTTCTGGCGATGAAAATTTTCTGGAGCCTTATTATAAAGGACTTTTCGGTATTAAACGAGATACCGTATTGTTGAACACTCTTCAAATGCAAAGCAGTGAAAAGAATCAGCTGCTTTTGCAACTTCTTTCATTGGTAAATAAAAAAGTAGTACATAGTAATGAGATTATCAGAACTAGGCGCGACCATAGAAATGATTCTGCCATTGCTGCAATTCAAACAAAGGAAGGGCAAAAAATAATGGATTCAATTGCTTTTACTATTGTTGCCCTTGAAAACAAGGACAGGTATGTATTGCAACAATCTAATATCAACAGAATAAAGTTTAACAAAAGCACTTCACAGCAGTTATATATGCTTGCATTTATTTTTTTAGTAATTATAGGAATCACTTATTATATTATTTACAGCGATTTTAAAAAAATATTTACAGCAGAGCAGCAGTTAAAGTTCAATGCTTCTTTAATTCGAAATATTTCTGATCCAATTATAACAACTGATATTAATAATAAAATTACCAATTGGAATATCTATGCCTGTGAACTTTTTGGATTTTCTGAAGAAGAAGTATTAGGTAAGAATGTGGGGGATATTTTGAGTATTATCGGAGAAAATAATGAAATTCTTGAAATTAATGACCCTAGTTCTAAAATAGACTTCTGGAAGGGAGAGCTGATTCATTATCATGAAAATGGTCTTCCTATTTATGCAGAAGTTACCGTTTCGGCAATTATTGACGAAAATGGCGAAAAGACCGGCACCGTTTCAGTAATTAGAGATATAACCGAAAGGAAAAATACTGAAAAGAAATTGCAACGGCTTACTACACATTTGAAAGAGGAAGTTAAAATTAAGGCGGCTGAATTAAATAATGTATTTGAAAGAATAACCGATGCCTTCATAGCATTGGATAATAATTGGAATTACACTTACGTAAATAAAAAAGCTTCAGAACTGCATAACAGACCCAGTGAAGAATTGATAGGAAAGAATATATGGGACGAATTTCCTGATGTTAAGAGCGAGCAGTTTTATGAAGCACTATTCACAGCAAAACAAACCAATCAGCCCCAGCGACTTCAGCTTTATTACTCTAAAACATCAAAATGGTTTGAAGATCTCATATATCCATCACCAAATGGTATTTCTGTGTATTACCATGATATTACCGATACAAAAAATGCAGAACTGGCATTAAAAAAAACGCATGAAAAGTTAAGTTATCATATTAATAATACCCCAATGGGATTTGTTGAGTTTGATAATGCATTTAACGTAATACAATGGAGCGAAAAGGCCTCCCAGATATTTGGATGGAACAAGGAGCAGCTTTTGCTTGAAGAAAACTTATTGCAAACATTGGTATATAAAGAAGATATTGATTTGGTTACCCGGGCTGTCAAAAATATAGAAGATAAAAAGTTTAAAAGTGGCAGGATACAAATAAGAAATAATACAATTGATGGAAAAGTAATTTATTGCGAATGGTATATTTCTGTTTTAAAAGATGAGCAAGGTAATGTAACAGGAGTGATGGGGATGGTTGATAATGTTACAGATCGCAAACAAATACAAATAGAACTGGAGGAAGCCGAGGTGAAATTTCGGAATTTGGTGGAGCAGTCGATGGTAGGAGTTTACATCGTTCAAAATGAAAAATTCACTTATGTAAATCCAAGGTTAGAGGAGCTGACAGGATATACTGCCGATGAAATGATAAATAAACTTTCTGTTCTAGATCTTATATATCCTGAGGATAGACCGATGGTTATAAATAATCTTGCACAAAGGTTAGAAGGGCATGTAAAAAGTATGCATTATGAACTTCGTGGGTTAAAAAAGAACGGCACTATCATTTATCTAGAGGCTTGGGGAACATTAACTCAATATCTTGGCAGTCCTGCTATCATAGGGACATTGATAGATGTTACAGAAAAAAAATTAGCTACAGAGAAAATAAAGGAATCTCAGTTAACGCTAAATGTTTCAAACGAAAGATTTATGCTGGTTGCCAAAGCAACCAATGATGCTGTTTGGGATTGGAATATGGCTACCAATAAAATATGGGGTAATGAAATATTTTCAGATTTTTTTGCCGTACCATTGGGAACGGAGGTAAGTTTTGAAGATTACATGCAGAGAATTCATAAAGATGACAGGAAGAGAATAGAATCTAATCTTAAAACAGTCATTCAGGATAAACAATCTGTAGTTGGGGAATCTTACAGATTTCTGGTAAGAAAAGATGAGTACTTGATCTTTAATGATCGTGCATATATTATCTATGATGAAAATGGTAATGCCATTCGAATGCTGGGGGCCATGCAGGATATTACCGAACAAAGAAAAAATGAACAGCAGATTATTTTAGAAAAAGAATTGTCTGATTCTATTATTAATAGTTTGCCAGGTATTTTTTATTTATTTAATCAGCAGGGGAAATTTTATCGGTGGAATAAAAATCTGACAAAAATTACAGAATATACTAATGAAGAAATTCAACACCTGCATCCTATACAGCTTTTTGATAAAGATGAAAAAGAGCTTCTGATTAGTAAAATTGCCAGTGTATTTTCGAATGGAGAAGATAATGTAGAAGCCCATATATTGAGTAAGGAAGGAAAGAAAATACCTTATTATTTTACGGGAAGGGGCATACAATACGAAGGCGAATCATGTTTGATGGGTGTAGGGATAGATATCTCTGAAAAAGTAAAATCCCAAGAAGAACTTGCTCAAAGCGAAGAACGCTATCGTACAATTATTGAGCAAGCATCGGATGCGATTTTTATAAGTGATCTTACAGGTCACTATCTGGATGTTAACTCAAACGGAATAAAGCTTTCGGGTTATTCGAAAGAAGAATTGCTGAATTTAACCATTTACGATCTGATGCCAGTTAATGATATGGAAAAGAATCCCCCTAAACTGGATGAAATACTTGCAGGAAACGTTACTGTAAATGAGCGGCTTTTTAAGGCTAGAGATGGCAGCTTGAAAGAAGTTGAGATTAGCGCTAAATTGCTTTCGGATGGTAGGTTTATTGGAATAGTAAGGGATATTACGACCCGAAAAAAAACGCAGGAGGCTTTAAGAATTTCCGAAGAAAAATATCGTCTTTTGTTTAATCAAAATCCTATGCCAATGTGGATGGTTTCACTACCAGATAGAAAATTTCTGGATGTGAATAGTGCGGCAATTGATTTTTATGGATACAGCAAAGAGGAATTTTTGGAAATGACGGCATATGATATCAGACCTAAAAACCAGATTCAAAAATTTCAAGAGTTTAATTTAAAGTATTCCAGCAATGGAATTTCTCATGCGGGTGTTTGGGAGCATCGAAAAAAAGATGCCACAATCGTAAAAGTAAATATCATTACTCATAATATATTTTATGAAGGCAAAGATGCAAGGTTGGTTTTGGCAAATGATGTTACACAAAAAATAACGGCTGAAGAGGCACTCAAAAAATCTCATGAAGAATTACGGCAACTGGCAACCCATTTAGAAAAAGTCAGGGAAACGGAGCGGACAAACATTGCTAGAGAAATTCATGATGAACTAGGGCAGCAGCTTACCGGTTTAAAAATGGATATCTCCTGGTTAAATAGAAAACTAAAAAATCAGGATAAAGATGTTCAGATGAAAATAAATGAAACAATTAAATTGATTGATACTACCGTAAAAACAGTAAGGCGAATTGCAACAGAACTTCGTCCTAGTATTTTGGATGATCTGGGGTTATTGGCTGCAATGGAATGGCAAAGCGAAGAATTTGAAAAAAGATCCGAGATATCTTGCGTGTTTAGCAGCAATGTGTCAGAAGCTAAAGTAAATCCCGATTTGGCAACCGGTATTTTCCGAATATACCAGGAATGTCTTACCAATGTATTAAGACATTCGGAAGCAACACGGGTTACCTCTTTTTTACAGATAAAGGATCATATTTTAGTTCTAACCATTACCGATAATGGAAAGGGATTTGTAGAAAAGGAAATTGCCGATAAAAAAACACTGGGCTTATTGGGAATGAAGGAAAGGACTAATTTGCTTGGCGGAACCTATGAAATCACCAGCAGACCTGGAAAGGGGACATCCGTATTAATTATTGTACCTTTAAGGGATCATTAATCATTTTATATGCTAAGAGTCTTAATTGCCGATGATCATACGGTAGTTCGAAGAGGACTAAGGCAAATATTGCAGGAAGGATTCCCAACTGCTTATGTGGAGGAAGTAGGCGATGCGGAAGAACTTATAAAAAAAATTTTGCAGGCTGAATGGGATCTAGTAATCAGTGATCTAAGTATGCCTGGCCGAAGTGGTCTAGAGGCTTTGCAGCAGATAAAACAATTGCAACCTAAACTTCCTGTTTTAATTTTAAGTATTCACCCCGAAGATCAGTATGCAATAAGAGTATTAAGGGCTGGGGCTGCAGGCTACCTTAGTAAGGATATGGCATCGGACGAACTTGTAATTGCTGTCCAAAAAGTATTGCTAGGAAAAAAATATATAACTGATTCCATTGCAGAAAAACTAGCCTCTGTTTTAGATCATGATTCTGAAAAAGCACCTCACGAAACACTTTCAGACAGAGAGTTCTCAGTACTTAAACAACTGGCTTCCGGGAAATCTGTTTCTGAAATTGCTGAATCAATGTTCCTAAGTGTAACCACTGTTAGCACATACCGTACCCGAATTATGGCTAAAATGAATATGAAAAATAATGCCGACCTTACTTTATATGCAATAGAGAATAAATTATTTTAACTACAGCCTTCTTTGTAGTACATCCTCTACAATAATTTTTCTTTTACTTTACAATTTTACTATAAATCAGTTTACAAACTTATTCTTAGAGTGGTTTTAAATTTACCCAATCAAATTTATATTTCGAATGGAAGATGGCCGCTTAAATATATTGGTTGTTGATGATGCAGAAATAGTGGTGCAGCGGCTATTTGAAATATTAAATGAAATTGATTGTTTAAGTAGCATTTTTAATGCAGGTTCTTATGACCAAGCTGTAAATATTATTAAAGAGAATAAGCTGGATATAATTTTGCTAGATATTCAAATGCCCGGAAAGAATGGAATTGAGCTCTTGGGGTTTATAAGAAAAAAATATCCAAAAATTATTATAATAATGCTTACCAATAGGGTCAGCGATTTTTATAAAGAGCTTTGTAAGAATATGGGAGCAAACTACTTTATAGACAAAAGCAGTGAATTTGAAAATATACCTAGTATAATAAAATCTTTAATGCCCAAAGCCAAAAAAATATTAAAACCAGAAAAACCACTTTAAAGATTTATTCTTTAAGGGAAAAAAAATACCCCTTTATGATTTTAATGTCTATGAAAAAATTAGTTGTAGCAACTAGCCGGCAATAATTTGCCGGTTTTTTTATCCATAAATCCGATCTATTGCTTCAGAGTATTTTTCCATAATAATCTTCCTTTTTAGCGATAGCTTTGGCGTCATTTCTCCTGTATCTATACTCCACTCATTAGGCAAAAGTTCAAATTTTTTGATCTGTTCAACATGATTAAAAAATTTATTAAAAGACTCGATCAACTCTCTGTACAATGCCAAGACTTTTGGATTATTAATAGCATCCTGCATCGTAGTAAATGGAATTTGTTTTTGGTACATCCATTCTTTTAAATTGGGTAATGAAGGAACAATCAGGGCTCCTACAAATTTTTTGTCAGCTCCAACAATAATGATTTGTTCAACGAATGGCGATTCCTTCATTTTGTTTTCAATCGGCTGAGGCGCCACATATTTTCCTCCACTTGTTTTAAAGAGTTCTTTTTTACGGTCGGTTATCTTTAAATATTTCCCATCTTCAAATACGCCAATATCTCCAGTGTGTAACCAGCCATCAATGATAGTTTCTGCGGTAAGTTCCGGTTGTTTATAATAACCCATCATTACACTTGGTCCTTTTACACAAATTTCGCCATCCGGCTCCAGTTTCACTTCCTGTCCTTGTATCACCATGCCTACGGTTCCGAATTTACTTCCGCCCTCAAACTGGCAGTTCACACTAATCACAGGACTATTTTCTGTAGGCCCATACCCTTCGTAAATAGGAATTTGAGCAGCATTAAAAATTCTTAGCAACTTTACTTGGCAGGCGGCACCTCCTGTAATGATACATTCTATATTATTCCCCAGCGCTTCTCTCCACTTAGAAAATATTAGTTTATTTGCCAGTGCTAATTGTGTGCGATATTTTAAACTTCCTTTGTCAATACTATCATATTGTTCTGCTAAGTCAACTGCCCAGTAAAAAAGTTTTTTCTTTACACCAGACAACTCCTTTCCTTTGGACATGATACGCTCATATACTTTTTCCAGCAACCTTGGCACAGTGGTAAATATAGATGGTTTTACCTCTTTGATATTTTCGGCAATGGTATCCATACTTTCAGCATAATAAATAGATATGCCGCTGCTTATATAGATGTAAGAAGCCATTCGTTCGAAAATGTGGTTCAGGGGTAAAAAGCTTAGTGCTTTTGCAGTAATATTTTCATTAAAAGGGAAAGTTTTAATAGAATTTAAAACATTCGTTACCAGGTTTTGGTGGCTAAGCATTACCCCTTTTGGTTTACCGGTAGTGCCTGATGTATAAATGATGGTTGCGCAATGTTCGGCTTTAATTTGAGATTTTATTTCTTCTGCTTTATCCAGATCAGCTTGGTCAATATCCTGCATGATTGTATGCCAATGATCAACTTCTGGTATTTCGTCAAAACTAATAACAGCTTTAAGAGATGGGACTCTGTACTTGATATTATTGACTTTTTCAAGAATATCTTCTCCGCTTATAAATACATACTTTATGGCAGCATCATTAAAAATATATTCCAGTTCATTAATATTGGTTGTTGGATAAATGGGGCATAATACAATACCTGTTTGTAGGCAGGCTAGGTCCAACATCAGCCATTCGGGCCTGTTTTTACTAATGATGGCAATTTTGTCCTGATTATCTACCTGAAAATCATTTCCACTTAGGCCCATTTTTAACAAAGCCGCACTCAGCTTGTTTACAGTATTTACAACTTCATTTGTACTGATGGGTTGATAGGAGCCGTTAATTTTAGCTGACAGCATATCCGGCTTTGGAAATTTTTGCTGTTGGTAGTAAAGAAAATCGAAAATTCTTGATTGATTGTTCATGGTCTTAAGGTTCTACGTTTAAGTTTATGCCATAATACTGTGGGTAAGAGCTCGCTAAGCCACTTACATTTTACATTGGCAGGTTCTAAGATAATAAAAAAAGCCATCCGCTGGTAGCAGATGGCTTATATTATACAAAACAAAATTATTATTTTTTAGCCGCAGACAAAGAAAGTTTAATATTTACTTCTCTGCTTATTACCCAATCAGCAGGATTGTTAGGGCCTTTATAATTCATTCCCCAAAGTGTTCTGTCAATATTAAAATTAGCAGTTGCTTTTGCAGAAGTTGCGTCAATGGTAACTTTTGCAGGAAAAGAAATATTCTTTGTGCTATCTTTTAATGTGAGGTTTCCTTTAATTATATGAGTAGCTCCTTCTGTCAAAACTTGAGCAGCATTACTGTCTGCTACAAATGGCTCAACTGAAGTTATTTCAAACTTCGCAGAAGGATATTTGGCTACGTCAAAAAAATCGGGACTTTTTAAGTGACCTTCTATTTTTGCTTTGTTCTCAGCATCTGCGGCCATATCTGTGTTATTCAAAGAATTTACGTCAATTGTAAAACTACCACCAGTTAAAGAATTGTCTTTAACCAATAATGATCCTTCACTTACTTTAAAAAAACCTTCATGTTTACCTGTTGGTTTAGTTCCTGTCCAGGATACAGTTGTTGTAGAATCAATAGAGTAGGGAGTGCCTTCTGCAGTTTGAACTGCCTGTGTGTCTGTGGTTGCAGCTTTGTCAGCATCAGGTGCATTGTTGCAGGCTGCAAGGAAAGTAACAGAAGAAAGAAATAATGCAATTTTTTTCATGTTTATTATTTGTTTAGAAAACAAAGATAAACAAAATTTCAATTCAATGTTTAAACACCGATAAATATTTTTTTATCGGTAATATTCTTTTGCCTGGATTTTAAAAATGCGCCCTTTTTGAAAGTTCAAAAAAGCATTATTTTCTTCAGAATGGGTAGTTATCCATGCCTGGTAGGCTGTAAGGTTTTGAGAACTACCAAAAATCCACTGGTTATATGCTTCAAAAAGGCCTGTTTGCAGAAGTTGTTGCTGATAACCGAATAATTTAAAAGGGTAGCCCGAATTTTCATTAAACCAATCCAATATGAACCGAGTTCTTATCATACTAAGGGATTCCGTATTGATGCCTAAAGTTGCAATAGCGCTTTGTCGATTCATACTTGTTAAATAATTTTTTACAAAAGGATTTTTGTCTTTATAAGCCGTTTGTAAATCAGCATCGATAAATAATTTTTTATAACCATCCAGCAATAATTGTTTAACCTCGGGCGCCTTATTGCTCAGGGGTTCCATATTAATAAAGATTTCTCCATAAATAAGGCTCCATACTTTTTCGGTGGTCAGGTAATAAAATTTGGAAGCATTGTAATAGTTTTTTGAAAAGGAGGGATCCATTTCTATTCCTTTTTCCCATTGTTTAATAGCTTCGTAATTTTTTTGTTCCCATTGTAGTTCTCCCAGTTCATTGTAAAGGGGGCCGCTATCGGGGAATTTTTTCAGAGCCTTTCTGTACATTTTTTCGGCATCTTTTTTATTGTCAGCCTGTTTATATATTAAACCTGCAATTTGGAAACTCTGATCATCAGCATCTTCTTTCTCTAATATTGGATTGATGATTTCCATTGCTTTAGCATTATCTCTCTGAAAATAATAACTCAAAGCCAGATCTTTCCCCATAGCTATATTTTGAGGATCTTGCAGTAATGCACGATTTAAAACAAGAATTGCATTTGCATGATCATTCTGGCGCATAAACGTTTTAGCCGTTTCGTGCAATTCTTTGGCCGTTTGTGCCTTTGCGGCATTTACGCCGAACAGTAAAACTAACGCAACTAATATTTTTTTCATTATTGTAAAGATAAAAAAGCAGTTTGATAAAAGGAGGAGCGTAAAAGAATTGCAAAAGTCTTATACAGGTCTATTTTCGGTATCATTTATTAATGTTATAAATAGTTATCTGGACGTAAATTTACATTTCTTCTCTTTATTTCTTTAAAGATACATGCTCATCAATCATTAAATTAAAGGAAGCTATTTTTTAACAAATTGATTTTCTCCTTGTTAATGATAGTGTTGCTAAATATTAGGTATACATTTGCACACTATTTTTTACTATAATTATTTAAATGAACAAGGACCAAATAAATGAGCTGGGGAAAAACATGGAAGTGATAGGCATGTTGGAAGGGTTTGTTTCCCAAACTGTAGAAACGACTCTTTTAGATCCGGATGATTGCTGGCAACCTACCGATTTTTTGCCAGACCTCACTTTGCCCAATGCTTTAGATGAGATAAAAAAATTAAGAGAACGTAGTGATTGTATTCCAGATACCGTTATTAGTTCATTAGTAGGCAATATGATTACAGAAGAAGCTTTGCCCAGTTATCAGACCTATTTTAACCTGATGGTTAATGAAGAAAGAGATCTTACCAGCACCAATGGTTGGGTAAGGTGGAGCAGGGCATGGACAGCAGAAGAAAACAGGCATGGCGATTTACTAAATAAATATCTGTACCTAACTGGAAGGTGCGATATGAAAGAAGTAGAACAAACCATTCATAGGTTGGTTTACAATGGATTTAATCCACAAACCAATCACGATCCTTATCAGGCCATGGTTTATACCTCGTTTCAGGAAAGAGCTACTAAAATTTCGCATGTAAACACCGGGAAGTTGGCAGATAAAGCCGGGGATAGTAATTTATCCCGTATTTGCAAAACCATTGCTGGTGATGAAGCAAGACATGAAAAGGCTTATAAATCATTTATGTCTAAAATATTTGAGATTGATCCAGATGGTGGTTTAAAATCTTTTGAACAAATGATGCGCAAACAAATAGTTATGCCTGCGATATTAATGGCTGAAGGTGCTAAAAATCCCAACATTTTTGCTGATTTTTCTGCTATCACACAAAAAATAGGGGTTTATACAACTTGGGATTATGCAAGCATTATAGAGCACCTGGTTTCTTTGTGGAAAATCGAAAAGCTCACTGGATTAAAGGATGGAGCTTCAAAAGCACAGGACTATTTATGTACACTGGCTGCAAGGTATAAGAAGATTGCAGAGAGAATGAAGATACCAGATGATATTAGTTTATCATGGTTAAGCAATAATAAGAAACTGGCTTTTTAAAAACTAGGTTATTACAATATAAAACGCACATTGGTATTAAGCAATGTGCGTTTTTCATTTTTGGAAACTGGCTTGTTATACCTTTACCCAGGTATGGTCGGCCAGTAATCGAACAGCAGCTTCAAATTTTTTGAAAGGCCCATTGCCACCCCATTCTTTAGGAGACAGCATCGACAATACACAACTGTCATCCTGTTTTAAATATAAAAAATAGGTTTGACCAATATTGGGTTTAAAGGAAAGTTTAGCTCCGTAAATCATCATAGACAATTCCTTTCGGTTTTGAATTTCCTGCGCTTGCATCGCAAGTAATTCTATTTGTTTCCGTATCTGATCCAACTGCATATTGGTTTGTTCTTCCATTGCAGTTAGAGCTTTGTGTTTTATTACACCTTCTTCTGTAGGTTTTATTACAGCACCTCCCACCGATGAAGAGTAGGGTAAAACACTCATTTGTTTATGGTAGATTTCTGTATTGGCAAAAGAACTGCGATCGTTTTTAAAACCTTGTTGTGTGATTTTTAAATAACCGTTGGGAAGTATATGATGCTGTACATGTAGTATGATTTCGTTACCCTTGTAAAAATGAATTTCAAAATTACTGCTATCAGGAAAACTTACCTGCGCAGTATCAGCCAGCGCTTTATCTTCGAAAGGATGTAAATCGCCATCAGAATCTATATTATATTCTGCAGTAAAGGCTTTGTTTTCGAGCGTTACCCAATTGTGACTTATGCTTAGTTGCTTGTTGTGTTCTTTTGTTTCAATTTTATAGAAACTGCTTTTAGGCCTTTCACCTGTTTCGTAAATTCCTTTCTCAGGGAATAACTGCCAGCTTGCTAAAAAATTATAAGCTTGTATCATATACTTTGCATAACAATTGAAGAGAAGAAAGGTTTGCAATAAATACAAAAATTGCCATGGCAAAAAGGCTATCACCATTATCACATATCCTATGTCTAACCTGTATAAGCAAATATTGAAAAAAAAAGCACCTTAAAGGTGCTTTCTATATAGAATAAAATAAAATTAATCTATCAAATGTGTAAGCAATCCGTCTCTAAGCTTTGGTTCAAACCAAGTGCTTTTAGGAGGCATTACTTCACCACTGTCGGCCACTGCAAATAATTGATCTATACTCACCGGGTAAATACTGATCGCAAGTGCCATATCGCCACTGTTCACTCTTTTTTCCAGTTCCGCAAGGCCACGGATACCACCAACAAAATCTATACGTTCATCGGTGCGTTGGTCTTTAATGTCCAAGATCGGTTCTAGAATATTTTCCTGTAAAATACTGATATCTAAAACAGCTATTGGATCTGCTTCATTAAATGTACCTGCTTTTGCAGTTATTTTATACCACTGGTTGCTCAGGTAAATTCCAAACTGATGTGGGGCTTCAGGTCGGTATGCTTCTGATACTCTTTCAACTAAAAAATTGTCGGAAATTTTTTCAATAAATTTTTCTGCACTTAACCCGTTCAAATCTTTGATCACCCTGTTATAATCCATGATAAACAACTGGTTGCTTGGAAACAAGGTTGTAAGAAAATAATTGGCATTTTCTGTAGCAACGCTACCCAATGTAGCTCTTACTTTTGCTGCAGATGCTGCACGGTGATGACCATCTGCAATATAGGTAGCAGGAACCGATGTTTTAAATAAATGGGTAATACTGGCGATAGTGTCATCGTCGCTTACAATCCAAATACTATGTTGTATTTCGTCATCTGCAATAAAATCGTATTGTGGATTTTTTTCGTTTATCCAACCGTTTAGAATAGCATCTATAGCTGCTACATTTCTGTAAGCAAGAAAAACATTGCCGGTTTGTGCACCAGTTGTTCTAATATGGTTGATGCGGTCGAGTTCTTTATCGGGCCTGGTAAATTCGTGTTTTTTGATAAGGCCATTTTCATAATCATCAACCGAGCTGCTGCATACAAGCCCAGCTTGACTGCGGCCGTTCATTGTAAGGCGATAAATATAGTAGCAAGGTTTATTTTCCCTAAATAAAATATTTCGGCTTATAAAAGCGGTGAGATTTTCTTTGGCTTTTTCATACACTTCAGCAGCGTGAATATCTGTTGATTCCGGAAGGCCTATCTCTGATTTTGTAATATGTAAAAAAGATTGAGAATTGCCTTGTGCTTCTATCTTTGCTTCCTTGCTGTTTAAAACATCATATGGGCGACTTGCAACCAGTTTTGCCAGTTGTGCTTCGGGCCTAAGCGCTTTAAACGGAGTAATGGTAACCATGTATTATTCTAATTAGTAAAGTAAATGTAGGGTTGCAAATGTAAGATTTTAAAGGCTTCAATGTTAAAAAGTCAAAAGATAAGCTGTTCATGCTCAATCTTAAATCTCTCAAACCCTAATAACGGCAAGCCTTTGAAAGCTATACATCTTCCTTGAATGCTTTCATTGTGTCTACCAGTGCCTGTACGCTGCTGATTGGTAAGGCATTGTATAAAGAAGCTCTAAAACCACCCACGCTGCGGTGACCTTTAATGCCTATGATTCCTTTGCTTTCTGCTAGTTTTAAAAAGGCTGCTTCAAGAGAAGGGTCTTTCATTACAAAACATACATTCATTTTACTGCGGTCTTCCTTTGCTGTCGTGCCAATAAAGAGCGTGCTATCATCAATAGCATTATAGAGCAGGGCTGCTTTTTCGTTGTTTAGTTTTTCTACTGCAGCAACGCCGCCAATACTTTTTAACCAGCGCAGGGTGAGCATACATACATATACTGCAAATACCGGGGGCGTATTAAGCATACTGCCTTCTTTAATATGATTGCGGTAGTCCATTATGGTAGGGATGGCACGTTTAATTTTGCCAAGAATATTTTTATTTACCACCACAAGGTTCACACCAGCGGGCCCCATATTTTTTTGTGCACCGGCATAGATAAGATCAAAACTATTAAAGTCTAGTACACGACTGAAAATATCAGAACTCATATCTGCCACCAAAGTATTGCTGGTTTTGGGTATTTTTTGCCATTGTGTACCGTAAATAGTATTGTTGGTAGTAATATGCAAGTATTTAGCGTCGTTGGGTACAGCAAAATCCTTTGGAATAAATGTGTAATTTTTTTCTCTTGAGGAACAAACTACTTCTACTTTTCCAAAAAGCTTTGCTTCTACCAATGCTTTATGTCCCCATACGCCGGTATCGGTGTATGCTGCGCAATCTTTTGTATCCAGCAGGTTCATGGGCACCTGCATAAACTGAGTACTTGCCCCACCGTGAAGGAATAACACTTCATGATCTGAATCAAGCTGCATCAGTTCTTTTACCAGAGAGCGAGCCTCTTCCATCACAGCTGTAAACTCAGGAGTACGATGGCCAAATTCAAGAATAGAGAGTCCACTGTTATTAAAATTTAAAACGGCTGCTGCCGCCTCTTCAAATACCGATTTGGGTAAAATAGAAGGACCTGCGTTAAAATTATGTATAACCACTTCAGTGGTAGATTGATTCGTACTCATTATGGAAAATTGAGGGGCAAATGTAACGAATAAAAAAAGGCATTAAAAATGAAATATAAAGGATCAAAACAACTTTTAAAAATAGGACTTAATGATATTTATATTTTAAAGGGAAGTTCAAGACAAAATTGATATTAATTCATTATTAAAATGATTATTAGTTCTCTTCTCTTCCAATCATCTTTCCTCCGCTGTTCCATTTGATATTTAGTTCTTCAAATTCTTTGATCTCATTTTCTGATAATTTTTGTCCTGTAAGACCTTTTAAGTCTGGCTGCCCCGCATTTACCCATGCGGTAAACCAAAAGGAAGCAATACTGCTGATGGATTGTCGCATCCTGCGTTCTATCATTCCATCCAGCTTTTTATTATATGCAATGGTAAATGCTTCAGAATATTGCCGAATAACTATACCATTTCTTTCTTCAAATGAATATTTTTGATCAGGAGCAAACTGTTTGGTAAGGTCTCTTTCAAAACGAAGCACACTGTCTGCAGCTATGGCACTTTCCAGTACTCTTGCCCAAATGAATTCGCCCGGATTTTTGATATACTGCGCTTTGCCAATAAAAAAATCCCATTGTTTTTCTGCCAATAATTCCGGTACCCTGCTTTCCCAGAAACCATGAATTCCTTTTTGGTTGGTAAACTGCCCGTTGTGATTACTGCTGGCATGGAGGGGAACGTGTGCATCTGCTATATAGTGGCCAATCTCTGCACTATTCTTCATAATGCGGCTAAAATTTTTTTCTTTAAACGCATTCGTAAGCCTTTGCAGCATTACCTGCACATGCCAAGGTACAATTCCATGTTGTTTTAAACTGTCTTCCCCAAATTTAGCTATGGCATCATTCCATTTTCGGGGTAGTTCAGTGTATGGATAGTTGCCGTATTTATCAATATCAATAAAGTGTCTGGGTCCTTCCTCTTTTATTGCATATCTGCGTTTGTCTGGGTCTACGGCATGTTCCGATAAAAAACCGATATTAGGCTTATATAGCACTATCATTTCAGGAGGAAGTAAAAAAACAGCGTAATAATTAATTTTCTGGTGCGCAAAAAATCCCCAGCAATAAGAAGGGAAGTAGGAAAAAACGAATAAAAAAAAGAGAATTAGCGAAATAACTATTCTTTTCATTTTGTTAAAATAACAACAAATGAAATAAAATCCTAATTAATACACTGCTTAAATCTTAAAAAAATGTAATTGATAATAAACGAATCCTTATTTCTTGATAATTGCTTCCACATCATCGAGTTCGGTAACTCCTCCACTTAGGGCAAATTTCATTGTTTGTGCACTACTGATGTTAGTGATGGGTCTTACTCTTTCTTTTGGAATTACATATACATTACCCGCAACTGAATAAGCCATGGGAATATATACGGCTACATATTCGCTTAATCCAAAATCCACCATATCATCTTTGGTAATAAATCCAACTCGCCAAACATCATTGTCGTCTACATTGGCCAGTACATTATTGGTAAATTTCTTCTTCTCTCCGGCAAATGCTTCAAAAAAATCACGTGTGGTAGAATAAATATGTTTGAGGCCAGGTGTTTTTTGGAAAAATTTATCCATAAAACTTACAATACGGCTAGTTATAAAAAAGGAACTAAAATATCCCAGAAGTATGATAGCTGCAATGATTACAACGAATCCAAGTCCATAATTTTGAACCCTTACTTTTCCGGTTTCATCTATATAAGAAAAAATAGGAATAAGCCCATCTATACTGGATACCACAAAATATAATGTATAGACACTAATACTAACAGGCGCCATTATTAGCATTCCCTGTAAAAAATATTGCAGGAACTTCTTATACTCAAAAGGTTTTTCCATTATCTGTGTTTTATTTTTCAAAGATAGCTCAACCCTATCAGGCTTTTTTTAAAATTCTGATAGGCTGTTTTATTTTTGCCAACTATGAAATAATTGTTATGAATGGTAAAAAAATATGATGGAAACTTTGGCAACTTTAAAAGTTTCCTTAGTTTTGCTTCCCATTATGGCAGAAACAGATCCAAAAGAAAGAATTAAACATGCGGCTCACGAATTGGTGATGAAATACAGCATACGCAGTGTGAGTATGGATGATATTGCCGCCAGTGTGGGAATGAGTAAAAAAACATTGTATCACTATTACCAGGACAAAGATGAGCTAGTGAATGCAGTTGTAAAAGGAGTGATATCTGAAAATCAATGCGTGTGTGATGGGCATGTAAAAGCAGCTAAAAATGCAGTACATCAAATATTTCTGGCGATGGAGATGATGGTCGAAATGTTTCAGACGATGAACCCTTCTGTTATTTATGAGATGCAGAAATATCATCCCGAAGCTTACCAAATTTTTCATACACACAGGACAAAATATTTATTAACTCATATGCAACAAAACCTTGAAAGAGGTATTCTTGAAAAATTATATCGCCCCGATATTAATCCTCAAATTTTAGCAATGTTCAGGGTAGAAAGTATGTTTATTCCTTTTATTCCTGAATTTCAGCACAGCCTGAATAAATACAATTTATTACAGATAGAAGAGCAAATCATTACCAATTTTCTTTTTGGTTTGGTTACCGTGGAGGGATATAAACTGGCAATGAAGTATATGACAGAAAAAGAAAATAAATTAAAAAACATCAATAAGAAATAACCGTATAGTAATGAAAAGTAAAAGAGTAAAAATCCGTCTGTCAATTGTGTTTGCAACAATGGCTTTTGTGTTATTGCAACAAGTACCCCTGAATGCACAACAACTGAATCGTTTTTCAGTGAAGCAGGCTGTAGATTATGCATTAAAAAATTCAGTAGATGTGAGAAATGCATTGCTTAATCTTCAAATACAAAAACAAATCAATCGTGAAATCACTTC
Source organism: Chitinophagaceae bacterium (assembly GCA_947504605.1). Taxonomy (GTDB): domain Bacteria; phylum Bacteroidota; class Bacteroidia; order Chitinophagales; family Chitinophagaceae; genus Ferruginibacter. The sequence goes on along the minus strand of CANNJE010000014.1, from coordinate 11,976 downwards.
AGCTGCTTTTCCGCAAATAAGCGGAGGTGTATCTGCTAATTATTTCCCGAATGTGGCTGTACAAAGTTTTCCCAACTTTATTGCAGCAGCTACCTATGGTGTTTTGGAAAAAGAACGAGTAAAAGATGGCAATGGTAATTCAATTATATCTCCGTCTGATTTTGGATTTGTGCAGGCTCAGTTTGGAACCAATTATACTGCTTCAGGAGGTGTTGATATTTCTCAGCTTTTGTTTGACGGACAGGTATTTGTTGGATTACAGGCAAGGGATGCATCTCTTGATTTTATAAAAAAACAAACGGCAGTTACAGAAGAAATGATTAATGTAAACGTGCAGAAAATTTATTACCAGTTGGTTGTGGGTCGGCAGCAAATAACGTCTATCGATGCCAATATTGACCGCTTTCAAAAATTACTTACAGATACCAAAGAGATTTACAATAATGGTTTTGCTGAAAAACTGGATGTTGATAAAGTAAGCGTACAACTGAATAACCTGCTTACTGAAAAACTTAAAGTTGAAAATCAGTTGAGAGCAGGTAATGCAAGTTTGAAATTTCTTTTAAACATGCCGCAAAAAGATACATTGGTGCTTACCGATTCCCTGACAGAAGAGGAGCTTAAAAATAATATTCTGGATAAGAATTATAATTACGCAGATCGTAAGGAATACCAGTTACTTGAAGTAGGAAAAAAATTGGGGGAATATAATATCAAAAGATATCAGCTTAGTTATTTACCAACCGTAGCATTATATGGTAACTATTATAAAAATGCCCAGCGTAATAAGTTTAATTTTTTCAACGATGGACAATGGTTTACAAGTTCATTAATTGGCATGAAAATCTCTGTGCCCATTTTTGATGGATTTGCAAAAGCAGCACGTGTAAACAAAACGAAGTTAGAACTGCAGCAGACAAACAATACAATGGAACAGTTGAAAGCTGCAATTGATAATGATGTGGAGCAGGCCAATCTAAAATTTAGTTCTTCGATTATTACTATGGATAATCAGAAAAAAAATATGGAGCTCGCAGCAAAAGTATATAACACTACTAAATTAAAGTATGAGCAGGGTCTGGGTAGTAACCAGGAAATTTATGCAGCGCAAACAGAATTAAAAGTATCGCAGAATAATTATTATGGGGCATTGTATGATGCCATCATAGCAAAAATTGATTTCTTAAAAGCTGTTGGAAAATTATAAACTAACCAAACTAATTAATATATAAAAATGAAAAGAATAACACAGATAACTATTGTAGCAATCATTAGTATGGCAGTTGTATCCTGCGGAGACAGTAAAAAAGAAGGAGATGCAGCAGTGAATGAAAAAAAAGCAAAACTTGAAAAGTTAAAAAAAGAACAGGAAAAAAGTAGCCTCGAAATTTCGAAACTACAAGAAGAGTTATCACAAATTGATACAAGCAGCAGCAATCCTGCTAAAATAAAACTCGTAGCAATAGCTCCTTTAGTTGAGCAGGATTTTAATCATTATATAGAATTGCAGGGCAGGGTAGATGCTGAGAATATTTCTTATATATCTCCACGTGGTATGGGCGGGCAGGTAAAAGCTGTGTTGGTAAAGCAAGGTGAGGGGGTTAAGAAAGGACAACTTTTATTAAAACTTGATGATGCGATTCAGCGTCAGCAAGTAGTAGCAGCAAAACAACAATTAGGCGCCATACAATCTCAGCTGGCATTGGCTCGTAGTGTTTACCAGCGCCAACAAAATCTTTGGAACCAGGGTATTGGGACAGAAGTACAATTGCTTACCAGTAAAACAAATGTAACCACACTAGAAAGTCAGCAACAACAGGTAAATGAACAAGTGAAACTTGCGCAAGAACAATTGAGTACAGCTTCTGTTTACAGCGATGTAAGCGGCGTAGCAGATATTGTAAACATAAGAGTAGGAGAGATTTTTCAGGGTATAACAGCTAGTGGGCCACAAATTAAAATTGTGAACACCAGTAATTTAAAAGTGGTGAGCAATATCCCGGAAAATTACCTCGGTACAGTTCAAAAAGGTACACAGGTAATTGTGTTTCTTCCTGATGCTAATAAAACAATTAATACATCCGTAAGTTTTACTGGGGCGTCTATTGACATTATTAACAGAGGGTTTGTCGTAGAAGCTAAATTGCCGGCAGACGGCGCTTTAAAACCAAATCAGCTTGCTACATTGAAAATCAGGGATTATAAAGCGTTCAATGCTATTGCGGTCCCTTTAAATATTTTACAAAATGATGAAAAAGGAAAATTTGTGATGGTAGCAGTAGACGAAAAAGGAAAACTGTTTGCACGCAAGCGTATGGTAAATATTGGCATGCTAAATGGCGATCAGTTAGAAATAAAAACGGGTTTAAATGCTGGAGATAAAGTGATCATTGAAGGTTTTGCGACTTTATATGATGGGCAGCAATTAAAAACCAGTAATTAATAAAATCTGTGGCGGCAGGGTATGAATTCCGGATCGTAGTCGTTAGAAAAGTAACATTGATAACAATGTAAAGTTGCATAATAAACGAAAGAGAACTAGCAGAGCATTGTGGGTGAAGCAAGGATCAGAAAAGTCGGCTAGGCTGTATAAATAAAAATAAAACAGGTACACATAACTACCAATAAAATAATTGTATGAGTGCAATAGGTAAAGTAAAAGAAAAAATTAAAGAGTTTAAACCCACCTCGTGGAGTATTACAAATAAGACTTCTATTTATCTGGTAATGGTGATCATTACATTAATAGGAATCTATCAATTTTTAACATTGCCCAAGGAGCAATTCCCGGATATCGTCATTCCTACAGTGTTTGTACAAACGATTTATGTAGGTAATTCTCCCAAGGATATAGAAAATCTAGTAACAAGACCTATTGAAAAACAAATAAAAGGAATTACTGGAGCTCCCATAAAAAAATTTACAAGTACTTCACAACAAGACTTTAGTGCTATTACAATAGAGTTTGATACAGAAGTTAAAGTGGACGTGGCGTTGCAAAAAGTAAAAGACGCTGTAGATAAAGCTAAACAAGATCTGCCAACAGATCTTACTCAGGAGCCAACAGCTTTAGCGGTAAATCTAAGCGATCAGCCCATGATGTATGTTAACCTAAGTGGTGACTACGATATGATAAAGCTGAAAAAATATGCCGATGATTTGAAAGATAAGTTGGAAGAAATTTCACAGATAAATCGAATAGATATTGTTGGTGCACCAGAAAGGGAGTTTCAGATAAACGTGGATAATTTTCGTATGCAAAGTGCCGGTATTACGTTTGATGATATAAGCAATGCTGTTGCAAGAGAAAACCTTGATATTTCAGGAGGTTTGCTTGATGTTGGTAGTATGAAACGGAACCTTCAATTAAAGGGACAATTTCATACAGCGTTGGATATTGAAAAAGTAATTATCAGAAATACAGGAGGTGCTCCAATTTATTTAAAAGATATAGCTGTAATAAAAGATACTACAAAAAATGCAGAGAGTTTTGCTCGGCTGGATGGTAAAAACGTGGTTACACTAAACATAATAAAAAGAAGTGGAGAAAACCTGATTGAAACTAGTGATGCCGTACAAAAAGTTGTAGCGCAAAATAAGGGTGTTATATATCCCGAAAACTTAAAAGCAGTAATTACCGGTGACCAAAGTATAAAAACAAAAGCATCTTTTAACGAACTAGTAAACTCTATTATTATCGGATTCTTACTTGTGCTTATTGTACTTATGTTTTTCATGGGGGTTACCAATGCATTCTTTGTGGCCCTTAGTGTGCCGCTTAGTATGTTCGTAGCATTTGTGTTCTTGCCTGGCGCCGATTTGATTGTGGGTACCCATGTTACTTTAAACTTTATGGTGTTGTTTGCGCTACTCTTTGGGCTGGGTATTATTGTGGATGACGCAATTGTGGTAATAGAAAATACACATAGAATATTTATTGATGGAAAGGGAAAAATTCCAATTAATCTAGCTACAAAAAGAGCTGCAGGTGAAGTTTTTATTCCTGTACTTGCAGGTACTTTAACTACACTTGCACCATTTTTTCCATTATTGTTTTGGCCGGGAATTATTGGCCGCTTCATGGTGTACCTGCCTACTATGCTCATATTTACACTGGCGGCATCACTAGTTGTAGCATTTATTATGAACCCGGTTTTTGCGGTAGATTTTATGAATCATCCAGAGAATGATGATAAAGGCCCTAAGTCCGCCATGTTTAAAAAACCTGTTTTTTGGATAATTATTGGTCTGGGTATTTTGCTTGATATTTTAGGGGCAACATTTTTTGGCAACCTCATCATATTATTTATGTTGCTGGTAGTACTGAACAAGTTTGTGTTGGACGATGCAATACACAGTTTCCAAAATAAAGTGCTACCAAAGATCATGAACAATTATGAAATCTTGTTGCGTTGGTCACTAAAGGGATGGAGGCCTGTGCATTTATTACTAGGTACAATAGGTTTATTAATATTGTCTATTGCCATTTTTGGGGTTTCTGTTTCTACAGGAAGAGTAGGCATTGCGTTTTTTCCCAAGGGCGATCCTAACCAGATATATGTTTACATGAAATTACCGGTTGGTACCAGTGTAGAGTATACAGATTCAATTATAAAAACACTGGAGCATAAAGTAAACGAAGTATTGGAAATTGATAATGCCAAAGGGAAAACAAATCCGATTGTAGAAAGTGTAATTAGTAATGTTGCCATTGGAGCAAGTGATCCGTCTGCGGGAGATAGAAGTACAAGAAGTGAACTAGGAAGAATTCAGGTTTCATTTGTAGAATTTGAAAAAAGACATGGCAAAAGTTCTAAACCATACCTTGATAAAATACGTACAGCTATTACGGGTATTCCCGGAGCAGAAATAAGTGTAGGTCAGGAAAGTTCAGGCCCGCCAACAGATCCTCCGGTTAATATTGAAGTAGCCAGTGAAGATTTTGATAACCTGGTTAAGACTTCCGTAAATCTTAAAAATTATTTAGATTCTATTCAGGTTCCTGGAGTAGAAGAATTAAAGTTGGATGTAGATCTTAATAATCCAGAAATTACTTTAACGGTAGATAGGGAGCGTGCTTTGATTGCTGGCGTTTCATCAGCACAGGTTGGATTGGCTATTCGTACAGCCCTTTTTGGTAAAGAAGTTTCGAAGATCAAAGAAGGAAAGGATGAATATAAAATTCAATTACGTAATAATGAATTACAACGAAAGGGTTTATCTGATTTGTTGAATATGCGTATCAGCTTCCGTGATTTTGCAACAGGCGGTGCTGTTAAAAATATCCCTATTAGTTCACTGGTAACGGTAGAGCCTACCAGTACTTTTGGAAGTGTAAAAAGAAAAAATCAAAAACGTTTAATAACTATTCGTTCAAATGTATTAACCACACAGGGATACAATGCTACAGCAGTAAACCTTGTGATTGCTCAACATATTTCATCTTTTACTAAAAAAGGAGAGGGTGTTACCATTACTCAAACGGGTGAGGGTGAGCAGCAGGCTGAAACGGGTGCATTTCTTTTAAAAGCATTGTTTATTGCTTTGGGCCTTATTTTACTTACGCTGGTATTGCAGTTTAACTCGGTAAGTAAATCAATTATCATCTTAACAGAGATTGTGTTTAGTGTAATTGGGGTGTTACTTGGCTTCTCTATTTTTGGAATGGAAGCATCGGTATTGATGACGGGACTGGGTATTGTGGGACTTGCAGGTATTGTGGTTAAGAACGGTATCCTAGTAATTGAATTTGCCGAGGAGTTAAGAAGCCGTGGAATGAAAACTAGGGAAGCCGTGATACAGGCTGGTAAAACCCGTATTATTCCGGTATTGCTTACGGCACTTGCCGCAATCCTGGCATTTATTCCAATTGCAGTTGGGTTTAATATCAATTTTGTAACCTTGTTCTCAGACTTGAATCCTCATATCTACTTTGGTGGCGATAACGTAGCTTTCTGGAAACCGCTTAGTTGGACAATTATTTTTGGTTTGGCATTTGCATTTTTTATGACACTAATTATTGTGCCAACAATGTACCTGATAGCAGAAAGATTGCGCAGGCCGATGCGTAATACATACGGTGGAAAGTGGATTAGTTTTATGGGAATACCACCACTGACATTTTTATTTATTCCATTTATGATTATAACAGTAGTTAAACAAAGAATCCAGGTTGCTAAAAGAAAAAGAAAATTAAAAGATGCATCGGAAGAACATACCGGAAGCTGGTTCTAATATTTCGTAATAAATAGAGGTATTAATTTTCTAGATTTTAATAATTATTTAATAGCCCTTCGATTTTCGAAGGGCTATTTTTTAAATATCCTTGTTTCCATGCAAATTTATTTTAAGAAATAACAACCCACCTGCAAAACGCCACAGAGGTACATTTATCAGGCACAGGCACAGCACAGGAACGATTTATGCATTACATGGAAGAAACACCCCAATTTAAAAATACGAAAACAACAGAATGTACTTCCAACAAGATGAGTGATGAAAGACTCCTTGAATTTATGGCAGGTAAACTGAAATAATTTTTATATTCCAACAGTCATTGCCTCTTTTTTATGGAAGCAATGACTCTTGGAATTTTATAGGATAGCATTAGAATACGAGGCAATGTTTTTTAAAAAATGATGAGCAGCATTGACAGTGATATGACACACAAAATTATGTGTGATAACTCAAAGGTATAATTTCAATAATTCCCCCCAATATTTTGGTTTATGCGCTTCCCCTTCCATTAAATGCAAAATATTGGGAATGTTTTTTTTCTTCAGGTGATCACTCAAAAGAATATTATTTTCCAGGAAGGCATCTTCATTACCAACTATAAAAATTATCTCAAGGTTTTGTAAAGAATGAATGAATGCTTCATCGGTAAGATTTGGAATATATTGGCTTGGCATATTAAAATAAATATCTTCATTTCGATAACCATCAAACAAGTCATTGTAAAATTGTAAATGTATGGTAAGGTCGTACCTGCCACTTATACCAATCGCTTTTTTAAAAAGCAAGGGATGCCTGAAAGCTATATTCACCGCATGGTAAGCGCCCAGGCTACAGCCCGCAGAAATTAGATGGGGATTTTCATTTTCTTGACTGATAAAGGGAATCAACTCATCAAGCAAATATTTTTCGAATTGTAAATATTTTTTTATCCTTTCTAAGGGAAGGATAGTTTTACAATAAAAACTTTCCTTGTCAAAACTGTCAATGCAAAACAACTGTATTTGTCCTGAAACTATTTTTTCCTTCAATGCATTAATAACTCCCCAATCTTCATAATCGTAAAACCTTGCCATTCGTGTAGGGAAAAAAAGTACCGGCGGGCCTTCATGTCCAAAGATCAGTAACTCCATATCCCTTTGTAAATATGGGCTAAACCATTTTTTGTATTTCCTTTGAATAGTATTAATTTTTTGAGTGTTTATTTACACATACAAAATAATACTAATCGGTGTAATTAGGAAGCTTTTAAGAGCTTTATATTTTCTTCAGCAATCTGGTTAAGGATAATTTTTTTCCACAATTCGTATCCCTTCCCATTTATGTGTAATCCATCCGGTTCAAGGAACTCACCTTTTGGGTAGCCCTTTTTATCGGTCATGCTGTCGAAAATATTAATATAGAACACATTGCCGCCTGCTTTTTTTATCACAGCTTCAATCAACTGGTTGGTGTGCTTAATTTTATCAACAAGGTCCCAACGTTTAATGCTTGGTTTAATAGAAATAAAGCCAAGGGGAATATCGCCAAAACGATTCTGAACGAACCGGATCAATTCATTAAAAAACAGCAACACTTCTTCTGGGTTTCTTCCATCTCCCAAATCGTTGTCGCCGGCATAAACAATAATGGAACTGGGGCAAAGATTTGCAAATACCCGCTCAAAGTACCAGCTGCATGCTGCAAGTGTAGAACCTCCAAAGCCGATATTCATGGGGATGTATTCTTTGAAATCTTCCTCAAGCGTTTCCCATAATCTTATAGACGAACTGCCGTAAAAAATCAGGCCGGGTTCATGGTTCAATCCTGCTATTTCTGATTCTAACCTTTTAACTTCTTCTTCGTACCATTTCATAGTTTAGGATGTTTAAAATGTATCCATTCCTTTATAGACGGAGCATACAAATTGTATATGAATAACGTATTTATGTGCAATTTTATTGCCATTAGGTTTTAATCTTATTTTCTAAAAATACTGAGCGGGTCCAATATATAAAATCCGCCTAAATCTGTAATCCCGAAAGTTCTTAAAATTATCCACTTATTAACATTTTTGAGCAATTCATGTAAAGCTGTGTAAATGCTTTCGTATGGTTATTTCTGAAAATGACATTGGGTGTAAAAGTTAATCTACACTGCATATACCCTGGATGGCTAACAAACAGCAACCTTTAGCAATAAGTTTACTTACGAAAAAAATACTAGCTTTTCTTTTTAAAACAGTTGTATGAGTGAAATCAGCAATAAAAAGGCATTGATTACGGGAGGTGCATCAGGCATTGGAAAATTGATGGGAAAAGGATTGTTGTAAAAGGGCTTACACACCCTTGTAATATGGGATGTGAATGAACAATTACTAATAATAACTGTAAAGTAATTTACACAACTTGGTTTTAATGTATTGCCTTATGTTGTAGATGTAATGGATACCAATGCGATACTACCAATTTTTGATCCTGAAGTTGCCGCAGGAAAAATTATTAAAGGAATTGAATGCAATCAATTTTTTGTAAAAATGCCGGGCATCGTTTACAGCCTGCTTTTTATAAAAGGTATTTTACCCGCCAGAAGGTTTGATTTAATTGTTGGCAAATGGCTGGGCATTTATAAAACTAGGGCCGATTTTAAAGGACGGCAGTAAGAAATAGTTTAACTGACAACCAAATGAAAATCCTTTTAGGTTGGTTACATTGCTGATGTAGTTTTTGTATCAAGTAATTCATAGCTCTGCTTTACAATTTCCAGTTCCTCATTGGTAGAAATAACCAAAATTTTAGCGGGAGATTCTTTTGTGTTAATCTCCCGAATATTGCCAGAGGCATTTTCATTTTTTTCTTTATCAAGGTTAATCCCCAGATATTGCATATTACTGCAAACCCTTTCACGTATGTCCATTGCATTTTCTCCTACGCCAGCAGTAAATACTATTGCATCTAATCCATTAAGTATTGCAGCATAAGCACCAATATATTTTTTTATTCTGTAAGCATATAGTTCGGTAGCAAGCGCAGCATTTTTATCACCATTGCCAATAGCGTTTCTAATATCTCTCATATCGCTCAGGCCTGTGAGACCCTGCATACCACTTTTTTTATTCAATAATTCATTTACTTCTTTGGGTGTATATCCCAGTTGATCTATTAAATGAAAAATTACAGACGCATCAATATCGCCGGAACGGGTACCCATCACTAAACCGCTTAAAGGTCCGAATCCCATGGAGGTATCAATAGATTTGCCTCCGTCTACTGCTGTTAAACTACAACCATTTCCAAGATGAATGGTTATAATTTTTGCATCCTTATTACCCAGATAGGTTATTGCTTGTTCACTTACATATTTATGAGAAGTGCCATGAAAACCATAAGCCCTTATTCGTTGCTGTGTATAAAATTCTTCAGGTATGGCGTAGCGGTAAGCTTTTTCCGGCATCGTTTGATGAAAGGCTGTATCAAATACGGCTACCTGTTTTGCTTTTGTAAATATCTTTTCTGCAACTTCAATACCCAGGTAATTGGCAGGGTTGTGTAATGGTGCCAACGCAAATAATTGTTTTATTTTATCCTTTACATCCTGTGTAATAATGGTTGTTGCTTTAAAACTTTCGCCACCATGCACTACCCTGTGTCCTACAGCTTCAATCTCATCAGGGTCATGAATTACTCCAATTTGTTTGTCGGTGAGTAGTTTGGCCACTTCGTGTAAACCTTCTTCATGATTGGCTAAAGGCAGTGTTTCATATACAACCTTCTCTTCACCATTAATAAATGTTTTATGTGTAATTACAGAATTATCTAAACCTATGCGTTCTACCAATCCGCTGCAAATAGGTTTTTCAAACGGCATTTTAAATAATTGGTATTTGATGGAACTACTGCCGCTGTTAATTACAAATATGTTCATATGCCTCGAATCAGTTTTGTTTTCTTTTTGAATGTTGCTATTAATTAAAGTTAAAATTATTTTAGTTTATTTTTCCTGCGCCTGTATGGCAGTAATGATAACGGTATTGAATACATCATCAACGGTGCATCCACGGCTGAGATCATTGATGGGTTTATTTAAACCCTGTAACATTGGGCCAATAGCCAGAGCGCCTGTTTCACGTTGTACAGCTTTATAGGTATTGTTACCAGTATTAAGATCCGGAAAGATAAGTACACTTGCCTGTCCTGCAACTTCCGAATTAGGCATTTTTTGTTTGCCAACAACCGGATCTACAGCCGCATCATATTGAATAGGTCCTTCCACTTTTAAATCCGGTCTTTTTTGTTTAACAATTTCTGTAGCCAGCCTTACTTTTTCTACATCTACACCTTCGCCTGAAGTTCCTGAAGAGTAAGAAAGCATTGCAATCCTTGGTTCTATACCAAATCGTTGGCTACTTTCGGCCGATGAAATTGCAATTTCTGCCAATTGTTCTGCAGTAGGATCAGGGTTTACGGCACAATCTCCGAAAACCGAAACTCGGTCTGGTAAACACATAAAGAAAACAGATGATACAGTTGATATACCCGGTTTTGTTTTTACAAACTGAAGTGCTGGTCTAATCGTATGTTGGGTAGTATGTTGTGCGCCAGAAACCATTCCATCTGCATGTCCTTTGTATACCATCATGGTGCCAAAATAAGACACATCCGACATGAGGTCACGTGCAGCTTCTATGGTAATATTTTTCCCTTTCCTTAATTCAAAAAGCGTTTCTACATAATCGTTGTACTTATCGGATGTAACGGGATTAATGATATGTATACGTTTAAGATCTAGATTTAATCCAAGCCTTTTTACCGAAGCTGCTATTTCACCTGCATCTCCCAGTAAAGTAAGCTCTACTATTTCTTTGTCAATTAACCGGGCAGCAGCTTTTAAAATGCGGTCTTCATTTCCTTCTGGTAAAACAATATGTTTGATGCTTGTTTTTGCACGTTTTGCCAGTTGATATTGAAACATATGAGGCGTTATTCCTTCCCCTTTAAATTTAACGATCTTTTCATCCAATGCGTTTACGTCTACATATTTTTCAAATGTGCTGATAGCGAGCTGAATTTTTTTATTGTTATCTGAGGATATTCTTGATTTAATAGAACCCAATAAAGCCGTAGTTTGAAATGTCCCTTCCTTTACAGATATGATTGGTAATACAGTTTGCAAACCATTTAAGAGCCTGGTAACGGGCTCGTCTGGTTCAATTCCGGCAGTTAGCACAATCCCTGCAATTTTCGGATAATTGGCAGATAGTCCTGCCTGCAAAGCTCCAATGATAATATCTCCGCGGTCGCCGGGTGTTACGATCAAAACGTTTTCGCTGATATGATTTAAAAAATGAGGCAATTGCATAGCACCGGTAACAAAATTGTCAACCTGGTTATCCATTTGCTCTTTACCAAAAAGTAACTTGCCGCCAAGTTGTTCATATATTTCCTTCATAGAAGGATTCTGAAGATTTTTATCTCCTGGTATCACTGCCAGTATCGTGTCATTATTAAGTTGTGCAGAAAGGAGTTGTTTTACATCCTCCATTATTGGTTTTGCTACTTTGTTGGCTACAACAGCCAGTACCTGCACATCACGGCTGTTAAAATTACGCAGCATAGCCTGAACCGTATTTACTATTTGTGCAGTTGTTTTGTTTTCTCCCGATACAACCATTATAACAGGAGCATTCAGGTTTTTTGCAATGGTAATATTGGTTTCAAATTCAAAAGCAGTTCCTTCTCCCAGGTAATCACTTCCTTCAATTAC
>CANNJE010000013.1 GCA_947504605.1 Chitinophagaceae bacterium | reverse complement strand
TTACTTTTTATTACTTTTAAATTCTAGGCTAGAATTCCTTTCTGTATTGGTTTATAGCTTCTTTAGATATAAATACAAGAAATTAAAAAGAATTAAAAAGTAATGATTGGATTCTTGGCGGGACCACATTTTAGTATTTATGTAGTTGTAAATCAACACTTTATTTTTGAAGGTAAAACATAGGTAAAACATTTGCAGCTAGTATTGCCCTTTAGGGCTATGAATTGTATTGAAAATCATTAATTCATAGACTTCCCCTTCTTCTTTAATTATTGAATCCATTTCTTGAAGGGTTATTTCAACTTCATTCACTTCCTTGATTATTGTTTTGTTATTAAAGGAATCAGTTAAATCCTTATTGAAGATAGTCTTCCCTTCCCTTTGACAAAAGAATAGCATCTTGCTAGGTTTCTTAATGCCTAAAGCCTTCCTAAGCCTATTCTTGTCATTGCTAATTATAGCATTAATAAGGTTTGATCTGCTACTACTCCTTTCATTATTCATTTTATATTTATTTTTAATGTTTTAGGGTTAAGCCAACTTCTTTCTTAAGTCCAAAATCAAGAGATTCTAGGAAGTCTTCTTGTTCTTCTTTCTAATCTGCCCCTAAAGTTTTAGTATCTTTTTGGCTTCCTAGAAAGCTTGTAAAGTCTTCTTCTATATCTGAAGGCTTTTCACCATATTGAAGTAATATTACATGCAAGTCAAATGTCTTTTCCTCTTCTTCAATGATTGATTTCATTTGATCTTTAGAATATACTATGCCCTTATAAGTGTAAGTCCTTTTTTCGTAATCTACTTTCAATGAAATCCATTTTACTATTCCCTTTTTTTGAAGGGCTTTCTTAATCTTAGCTTTATCTTTAGTCATAATAGCTTCAATTATTCTACTTGCTTTGCTTGGTTTTTTTTCCATATTATTTATTTTTAGTCTATCATTGAAATAACCTTTTGAGCCAATTCTTCTAGTTGATCTTCCTTCATTATGGCTAGCATCTTAAAGCTATCCATATAGCCCCCTAAATGCTTCATAAGCATATCTAAAGCCTTTAGCTTAATAGCTTCACTTTCACCATAGTAAGCAAGCTTCTTAATTTGTAATAGAACTTCTTTCAGCTTTACTTCTACTTCTACTTGAAGCCTATCTTGGTTTTCTTTTATCTCACTCATAATTTCAACATTTTTCAACAATCTTTGTCCTTGTGAATATGCAGTTTTTTTTGAATAGCCTACTTTAATGGCTGCTTCAGTAGCATTGCCGGAAGAAATATATTCCCTTATAAAACTTGTTCTTCTATAATTCATTAAGTTTCTTTTATCTGCCTGGCAATTAATGAAGAAATATCATATTCACATTTATTCAATAATTCAATCTTTTTAAGGTTGCTATTTAATTGCCTTACCCTACTTTTTTTGTCTTCCTTTGAAAGTATGTCATTGGGTATAGATCTTATTTTTTGCTTCATAAGTTCTTCAGCCTTACAAGGAAGAAAGTCTTCATATTCTTTCAGGACCAACAAAGGAATAGTAGAAGAAGAAAGCTGCTTCTTGTCTGTAATTTTGACTAGGCTAGTCTTCATAATTGAATTGTATTTGTTTACTAAGTCATCTTTACATAAGCCTTGAAAGGATTTGTCTAATAAATCATTAACTAGGATAATTCTTTGCTTAAAGCTTACTGAAGGCTTTTTGTAATGATTCTCTAGCTTTAGGTAATTAGCTAAAGGATCATAGCCAAAGTCTTTACTTAACCTTTCCCTTTCAGCCTTATCTAGTTTAATCTTCATATTCCTACCGGCATCATATAGCTTCAATTTTAGAATGTTGTCTTCAAAATATTTGCCATGATCCCAGGGCTTTGTTTTCATTCCCTTTATTTTAACATGACTATCAAAAAGAAACTTAGGCTTGAATGGGATATTTAGGATAGTGCCAAATTCAAAGGCTTTTACTTCAGAATTGTAAAGGTTTAATTCAAGGATAGAAGCCAAATATTCAATACTACTTTGAAAGTCTTCTAGATTAGTTTTGAAGTTTTGCCCAGCTATGAAGTAAGGAAGGCTTCCTTTAATCTTTATTTGATTTGCTTCAGCATTGATATAAATTTCTACTTCTTTGCAGCCTTCAAACTGAAACTTGTCCCAACCATATTTGCTAGAATATTGCCATTCTAAATAGTCCAAAGAAGGCTTATCTTTGTCTAGGCTTCTAGTTATTTCTAAGTAGTCAAAATTCATTTATATTCAATTAACAAGCCTTTTCTAGGGCTTGTGTTTTTTTAGGATAAAGCCTTCTAAATAGGCAATAACACAATCCTTGAATTCTACTAAGCCTTTGAATAGATGTATTTGAATAATGTCTTTACTAGGCCGGTAAACAATAAATAAATCTTTGCTGCTTTTTATTCTTCCCACTTCATTTGAAATGCCTATGTCACCATATCCGGTAAATAATGGATATTCTTTTATTGCCCATACTGAAGAAAAGATTGCATAAGGTTTATGCTGCTTATATTGGGAATCTTCTTTCACTTTAAAATTCCCTACAATCTGCCCTACTTTGTTTTCTATCAAAGCCCTTCCCTTATTTTTAATTTCTATAAAATCATTTTTTGAAAAGCCTATCCTTGAGGGAAGAATATTCTCACTTCCTTGAATTTGATAATAGCTTGAAATAGTTTCTGGCTTTAGTTCATAGATAAAGACTTCATGTTTATTTCTAAGTAATGCTTCATTTATATTCATGTCATTTAGTTTTTAGTTACGTAATACTTTTCTAAATGACTTTCAATATCTGAAGCCTTAATATAGATCTTGCTTTTAAATTGGGTAAAGGGAATAGTTCCTTTCAGCAAGTATGTGTCTAAAGTTTTTAAGCAAACACTTAGCCTAGTAGAGGCTTCTTTTTTGCTTATCCATTTAGGACCTTCAACTTGTGTCTGTTTTTGGCTAATTAGTTCCTTGATTTCGGAAAGGGAAGATTCTAGAAACTCTAGTTTTTCTTCAGGTATTACTATGAAATTCATTCTTTTGCTGCCCTTGTTTTGTCAAGAACAAGTGCAAACTACTTCAGGTATAGAAATCAAAATAGGATAGAATGGAAGCTACTTTTTAGGCTTTTTTGTCTTAGTAGTGTTTTCAGCCTTCTTGGGTTTTTTGGGATCACCTCTTGTGATAAAATTTTCCATGTCTTTATCAAATGCAGCAGAATATCCTTTCTTAAATTCAAACAACTTAAACTCATTCAAGATTTTGCCAATTATTTTTTTATGTATTGAAGGGTACTTTGCAGTACTTTTTATATTTAACAATCCTTTCAATGAAGAATGTAGATTAAAGGCTATTGAGTATTTGAATATCTTAATGACTTTTTTTTTGTCTTTTGAAGTGCTTATTTTTATTGCCTGACTGGCTATTGTGTCTTCAGCAGCTAGAAGGCAATTAAAATGAAATCTATATTCTTCAAATGTATTGTAGAGATTATGTGAAAAGTCATTCATTCTTTGCTTGTCTTCTTTGCTTTTTATGCCATGAAGTGAAATGAATAATTGCCTAATAAGTTCCAAAGATGTGCCTTCAATTACAATTTTATCTTCACCCAAACTACCTTGAAAAATAACCTTTTCAATAGGGAATGTTTTTCCTAATATTTTCCCCATATCAAGCCTTGTCTTATAGGTGAAGCTTTCTATTACCCTATTCAATTCAATAGTCTTGTCATAATGCTGCTGCCATGATTCACCATTTGTTTTTATATCTGCTTCCTTAGTTTTATCTAAAATCTCTAAGTTGTTATTTATGGACCTGAATAGGCAAGCAAATGCTTGAATGACTAGTTCTTCTTCATTCTTCTTGAAGTGGCTTAAATCAGGCTTTAATAGCTTCTTAGCAATACTATATTCATTGTCTGAATACTCACAATCTAGATTGAAGAATAAAGCATATTTAAACTTAGTAACTATAAACTCTAAAAGAATTGTGTCCTTTTGCATCTTGCTTATTTATTGCTGAAGGGTATAAAATCTTACCCTAATATACCTTAATAAAAGGATTGCTAGAAGTCTTTGAAAATAGCTTCATGGGCTTTGTCTTGGTTTTCTATATCAAATTGCTCTAGATATTGCCTTGTGGTTTCAGGACTAGAATGGGCTAACAATCCTTGTATGTCATAAATGCTTTGATTCATTTTTCTAGCTAAGTCTGCAAAGCTATGCCTAGCTATGTGGCTAGAAATATTCTTTTCAATTTTTGCCATAGTAGCAACTTCTTTAAGGTGCTTATTAAACATAGTTGTATTTGATTCAATCTGCTTCCTAAAGAAAGCCTTGTTTTCTACCTTAAGATCATTTCTTAAGAATGGGAATATAAAGCCTTTGCTAGTATTTCTTGAAGCTTTATAAAGCCCTAAAAGGGCTATTGCTTCTTTATTTAATTTCAAGGTCCTAACCTTCCCATTTTTATCCATAACATACTCTAGCCTTCCTTCATTGCTTAAGTTTTCCCACTTTATTTGAAGCAAGTCACCTATCCTTATACCGGCATTGAAAAAGGAAAACATAAACATATTCCTAGTGTGCCATTGCTTAGAATCAAGCTGCAAGTCTAGTTCTTGAATCTTCTTTAGTTCATTTACTGAAAGCCTTTCCTTCTTTTTATTTTTCTCTAGCTTCAGCTTGAATATAAAGAATGGGTTTTTCTCATAAACTATTGAAGGATCTTTAATTGCTTTATAAAGAATTGTCCTGAAGTTCCTTAAATACTTATGGATTGTGTCTGTTTTATTACCCTTGTCAATAAGATGTTCTTGGTATTTTTCTAAGTATTGTGGGCTAATGTTTTCAAAGGCTAGGGTTTTTCCTTGAAACTTTAAAAGCATATTTAAGCTTGTTTTGTAGTTCTTATAGGTAGAATAGCTTGAAGTCTTTTCAATATGCTTGTTTTGATCTTCCCAATACTCAATAAAATTTTTGCCTGAAGTAGCCTTCCTTTCAGTTACTTGTATCTTAATGTTTTCTGAAGATAGGTCCTTGTCTTTTAGTAGATCAATCTTGCTTTTAGTATCTAATATCTTCCTATTATTTTTATCTATTTCGGCATTAATTACTTTAGCAAGAGGGTTTACTTTTATGAAAGAATAGCTTTCTTTCAGTTCTTTCAGTTCATTTGTGTTAAGCCTTTCTTTTTCCTTTTCAGTAATTCTTGGCTTGGATTCCCATAGCCTTGAGCCTGAATAATTCCATTCTTCTTCTAGGCATGAATAGCCTAATGATATGTAGCTAGATTTTCTATTGTTGGTAATTCTTATCCAAATAGGATAAGTGCTATTAGATAAAGCCTTATCAAGCCTTATGATTGCTTTTACACTTGCCATGATGTTTCATTTATATTCAGTATAAATGTAAGCAAAAATAGCTTAGGTAAAACATAGGTAAAACATTTGTTAGCTTTCTTTTACTTTTTATTACTTTTAAATTCTAGGCTAGAATTCCTTTCTGTATTGGTTTATAGCTTCTTTAGATATAAATACAAGAAATTAAAAAGAATTAAAAAGTAATGATTGGATTCTTGGCGGGACCACAAAAGCGAAAGCCTTGTAATTTTACAAGGCTTTCGCTTTTTTTATAATAAATCGATTCTAATCCAGCAACTAGCAGTATAGTTATAAGTCAGTTGCCTCTTAATTATAACATTATTTATTCCTTAAAAAATTAATGTCGAAATAGAATGTGGCAGTGCTGTTGCTTCTGCGGCCTTTCCATTAATCCATAAATTGTAAGGGGTTTTATCATTACTTTGGTTCATCACAATTACCACCGTTTTGCCATCTTCGTTTAAGAACGCAGTAGTTAGTAACTGGCTACGGCTTGAAGCAGCCGCAACTCTTTTAGCACCAGGCTGTATAAATTTTGAAAAATGCCCTATATAATAATAGGCGTTGGTATAAATTACCTGGCCTGTTTTTGTATCTCCGTGTACAGGAGCAAAGCAAAAATTTTGCACATGGTTAGGGCCACCGGTTTCATCTAATAAAATGTTCCAATCGGTAAATCCTACCATTCCATTGTTAAAATCAGTGATCATAGATCGGCCGTATTCTTCGCCTAAAACCCATGCATTGTACCTAGTAGCGTTAAAACTTTCTGCACAACCTTCTGTAAAAAATATATTTTTATCCGGGAAAGATTCATGTACTCTTCTCACATTATCATACATGGGTGTACCGCCACTCCAGTCTTCATACCAATGAAAACCTATTCCCCAGATATATTTTGCAGCTTCGGGATCATTGAAATAAGTTTGGGCTCTTTGGTACATCATGTCTCTATTATGATCCCACACAATTATTTTCTTTTCTTTTAATCCTTCTTTTTCCATTGTAGGCCCTAAATGATTTTTCAGAAAATCTCTTTCTTCTTCGGCTGTATATATGCAGCTTTCCCATTTTTGTTTGGCCATAGGTTCGTTTTGAACACTGATGCCCCACACTGGTACACCCGCTTTTTCATATTCCTTAATAAATTTTGTATAATACAAAGCCCAGCTATTGTAAAATTCTGGTTTTAATTTGCCGCCTTTCAGCATGTCATTATTGTCTTTCATAAAAGCTGGCGGACTCCATGGACTTGCAAAGAGATTTAATTTCCCTCCTGCAGCAGTCATTGCTTCTTTTATAAATGGAATTTTAAATTTCTGGTCGTGATCAATATTGAATGTTTTTAAATCTTTATCCCCTTCTTGAACATAGGTGTACATATCGCTGCTAAAATCGCAACTATTGATATTTGTTCTTGCTACCGTATAACCAATACCTGTTTGTTTATCGAAATAGGCTTTCAATATTTCCTGTTGTTTGTCTTTTGGCATTTTATAAAAAGTTTCTGCAGCGGCATCTGTAAGTGCAGCGCCAATACCAAAATATGATTGAAATGTTTTTGAAGGGTCAACAAAAACAGATATTTCATTTTCAAAAGGCTGACCTTTTTCTTTAAACTCCAAAGTATCTGTGATGGATAAACGAAGGTCGCTGCTATCGGCAGTGGTATAAACAATTACTTTTTTCCCATCTGTAGAAAAGCTGTTGTCTGATTTTGTAGTTGTTTTATTTTCTCCGGGCTGTGAGCAGGAAAATAAAATGATTAAAGTAAAAACGGAAGCAATTTTTTTCATGTTGATTTTATATTTAAGATTTACCAGATATATGTGCCTACTGCACCAGCAGCCAATGAGGTTAATACCCATTTGCCGTTGTAATTTATATTAAAAACGGAGGATGCTGCAGCATCGTTCTCTACAATTAGTACAATTTTTCCTGCCGGGGTTTTAAAAGCCACATTGGGAATATTTGTTGCGAGGCTGCTGGCAATACGAGTAGAACCAGCAGGAACAAATTTGGAAGCATGTGCTACAATATAGTAACTCACATTTCTGGCAAAGGAAGCGCCATTTATGGTAAGAGCCCCTTTGCATTCTGTGCAACCTCCAGTAGTATGAGGCCCATAGGAAGGATCGTTTGCGAGGTTCCATTCAAGTGCAACCTTGCTCCAGTTTCTTGCAGAACCTATAATTACATTTTTTACATGCCATTTTAAATCACCATCAAAACTTCCATTGGCAGCTGTCCATTGCTCGGTGAAATACAGATTTTTATCGGGGTGCGCATTGTGTACTGTGGTCAATGCGCTGATATCGCCTCCATATAAATGAAATGCCGAACCATCGATAAATGTTTTAGCAGCAGCATCATTTAAAATACTGATGGGGTAATTGGGATTGTCGCAGTTGTGATCCCAGATAATAATTTTGGTTGTAATGCCCGCTGCTTGAAATGCAGGGCCGAGGTTATTTTTTACAAAATTGGCCTGTTCTGTTGCACTCATCACCATGCTGGGATTGTTGCCGCCATGTTGGGGTTCATTTTGCACAGTAATGCTGTGAATAGGGATACCCTTAGCCTGCATTTTTTGAATGTATTTTACGAAGTAGTTGGCATATGCTGCATAATATTGAGGCTGAAGACTACCTCCCATAGAGTTGCCATTGTCTTTCATCCATACAGGGGCCGTCCATGGAGAGCCTAGAATTTTTATATTGGGGTTAATCGCCAAAATCTGTTTTAAAACAGGAATGAGGTCCACGGTATCCAAAGACAGTGAAAAGTTGGAAAGGGTTGGATCTGTTTGGCCTGTTGGCATATCATTGTAAGTAAATACGGTTGAACTTAAATCTGATGCGCCAATACTGATTCTTAAAAAATTAATGCCGATATCATTAATGCCATTTCCAAAAAGTTCTGTCAGTAATGCACTTGATTGTCCAACGCCCATTCTATTGATAAGGTATGCACTTCCTCCGGTTAATGTATAACCAAAACCATCCATTGACTGAAATGTAGTGTTAGCATCAACATCAATACTGGGATAGCTGTTGAGGGTTGTCCCAAACGATAAAATGCCCGTTTGTTTTTGCAGTAATACTGACTGGTCACCTTTGGTTAACCAAAGATCAACATCGTTTACCGGAATAACAGGAGTAGGCGTAGGGCTAGGTGAAGGGCTGCTTTTTTTTGAGCAGTTGCTAAATATAAAAAGACTAAAAAGAGTTGCTATTAACAGTAGCTTTTTTTTTATCATCATGGCAGGCTATTTAAAATTTTGTAGGTATACCTACAAAATGAGACAATCTGAAAGACTGGCAAACTGAACTTTTATTTGTAGAAGCAATTTCCCTTTGCAATTTATCTCAATTACTTTGTATTCTGCTACTCTGAAATTTAAATCCCCCTTTTTTTTGAAACATTAATAAAAAAAGGTTTTAAATAGTGAATGTTTAAAATTTTCGAGTAATTTCCGTGCGCTTAAAATATCAAATTTGGGGCTAGCCTTAAACGGTTTTTTTGAATGATTTTATTTGTTAAATATCCTAGGTATCGGAAAGAATGTAACTAAAGGTCTTATGTTTATTTACTACAGATCATTTTATAGATTTACGTGAACAACCCAACAAGAAGTAATTGTTAAGCATATACCAGTTTGAAACCATCAATCAATTTTTAAAAAAAAAGTATCAATTGACATCAAGATGCATAAATTTTTAGCCCCAGCAGCTTTAGTATTTCTTATAGCATTCTTTTTTTGTACAGGCAGCGTACAATCACAGGATCAGGATTTTTCTAAAAAAGTGAATCCCTTTATTGGAACAGGTGGGCATGGCCATACCTACCCGGGTGCAAGTATGCCATTTGGAATGATGCAGCTTAGTCCGGATACAAGGCTAGAGGGTTGGGATGGTTGTGGGGGATATCATTATTCTGATTCAATGATCTATGGTTTTTCTCATACACATTTGAGTGGTACCGGCATCGCAGACTATTGTGATGTATTGGTCATGCCTTTTACCGGAGATGTTAAATGGAAAAATACTGAATACGCATCTCCTTTTTCTCATAAAAGTGAAAAAGCAACTGCTGGATTTTACGAGGTGTTATTGGATAAACATCAAATTAAAGCATCATTAACTACCTCAGTAAGAAGTGGCATCCATCAGTATAATTTCCCAGCCGGTACTTCAGAAGGTAAAGTTTTGCTAGATCTGAAACATAGAGATGAAGTATTAGAGTCATCATTGGAAATTATAAATGAATTTGAAGTGAAGGGCATGAGAAGGAGTAAATCTTGGGCCAGCAATCAAGTGCTTTACTTTTATTTAAAGTTTGAAAAGCCTATTAAACACTATGGCATTGCAATAAACGATGTTTTAAGCAATGGAATTAATAAAGCCAGCGGTACAAACATTAAATCTTATTTTTCTTTTGATTTGGGTACAGACAAAACTGTACAATTAAAAATCGGAATATCGGGAGTGAGTACAGACAATGCCAAACAAAATCTGGAAACTGAAATAACCGACTGGGACTTTAATAGCGTAAAACAAAAGGCCATATCTACTTGGAATAAAGAACTGGGTAAAATAGAAGTAAAAGGGGGTACAAATGATGAACAAACTGTTTTTTATACAGCACTCTACCACGCATCCTTAAACCCTAATGTATATACCGATATAAATGGTGATTTCAGGGGCACAGATGGCAAAGTGCATAGTGCAGACGGGTTTACTAACTATTCTGTTTTTTCTTTATGGGATACGTATAGGGCTTTGCATCCTCTCATGACAATTATCAACAGAAAGCGAACCAATGATTGGGTTAATACTTTTTTGGCACAATACAAATATGGTGGAATGCTTCCTGTGTGGGAGTTGAGCGGGAATGAAACATTTTGTATGATTGGTTACCATTCTGTTCCTGTGATAACAGATGCATTTCAAAAAGGTATCAAAAATTTTGATACAGAGTTGGCGCTTAAAGCGATGACAGATTATGCAGAAAGCAATCGTTATGGTTTGCAGCATTATATTAAAAAAGGATTTATTAGCAACGATAACGATCATGAGAGCGCTTCAAAAACGATGGAATATGCTTATGATGACTGGTGTATTGCGCAGTACGCAAAGGCTATTGATAAAGATGCCGTTTACAAAAAATTTATGATTCGGGCTCAACAGTATAAAAATTTATTTGATCCTGCCAGCGGTCATATTCGTGGAAAAGTACAGGGCTTTTGGTACAGTCCGTTTAAAGCAACAGAGGTTAATAATTTTTTTACTGAAGGCAATTCCTGGCATTATAGTTTTGCTGTTCCCCAGGATATCAGCGGCTTGATAAAATTGTATGGCAGCAAAGAAAAATTTGCAAAAAAAGTAAATGAACTCTTTACTACCAATGAAGGATTGAGCGGTAGAGAACAGGCCGATGTAACAGGTCTTATTGGGCAGTATGCACAAGGTAATGAGCCTAGTCATCATATGGCTTATCTGTTTAATTATGCAGGCCAGCCATGGCATACACAGGAGCTGGTACATAAAATATGCAAAGAGTTTTATAAAAATGATCCTGATGGTTTAATTGGCAATGAAGATTGCGGACAAATGAGTGCATGGTATGTGTTGAGTGCTATGGGTTTTTATCCGGTAACACCCGGAAGTGGCCAATATATTTTGGGTACGCCGGTTTTTGATGAGGTGAATATTCGTCAAGAGAATGGGAAAGTATTTACTGTTAAAGCTAATAAGCTAAGTGACAAAAACTTTTTCGTTCAAGATATGAAACTAAATAATAAGCCTTACCATGCGACTTATATAAATCATAGTGATATAGAGAATGGGGGTTCCATGTTTTTTGAAATGGGAGCATCCCCTAATTATACCCGAGGTGTTAAAGAGGTAGATATCCCTGTTACATCTATTAATGATAATGGTTTTGTAGCGGTACCATATTTTGAGATGAGCAGTAATAAGATCAAAGAAAGCTTACCGGTTGTTTTAAAACATATTGATAAAGGAGCGGACATTTTTTACAGTTTGCAAAAAGAAAAGCAAAAAGCAGGTGCTTATATAAAGTATACCCAGCCGTTTAATCTTACTGCTGCGACAACAGTATATTTTTACGCATTAAAGGGTGGCAAAAAAAGTCCTATTGTATCCCAGCAGTTTTACAAAGTAGTTACAGACAGAACGATTTTAATAAAAAGTGAAGTGCATCCGATGTATAGTGCAGGTGGGCCTGAAGCATTGATTGACGGCATAGCAGGAACGACCAATTGGAAAACAGGAGAATGGCAAAGTTATTTTGCCAAAGATTTTGAAGCAGTGGTTGCGTTTAAAACTGCCAGAACATTTTCATATGCAGGTATACATGTATTGCAGGACGTAAGTCCATGGATCATTTATCCTAAAGTAGTGCAATTTGAAATAAGCGATGATGGAATAAATTATAAACCTTTACTAACGGTGACCAATAAGGTATTGAATGAGGATAAAGAAACCCAAGTACAACAATTAGGAGGGACCGTGAATGCTATGGGTAAATATATTCGCATAAAAGCAATTAATGGTGGACCATTGCCGGCATGGCATGAAAGTGCGGGACAGGCAAGTCATTTGTTTATTGATGAAGTGATGCTAAAATGAGTTGTATAAAAGAAATAACGCTTAATAAAAATGCCAGCTTTTTAGCTGGCATTTTTATTAAAAAAGAAGTTGGCTTATTTTTTAATGATCTTTTGGGTAATCACCTGTTCTTTATTTTTCAACTGTAGAAAATACAAGCCAGCGGTTAGTTCGCTACCTGAAATGTATAGTAGATTGTTTCCTGATTTTACCCCAAAGGACTGTTGTTTAAGCAGACGGCCTTTTACATCCAAAATCTTACAGTAAATATTTTCATCAGTTTTACTTTCATATTGAATGCGTAAAAAATTAATAAATGGATTGGGATTCACCGATATAATCCTGCTTTGCGAAATATTTATTGGTCGCAATTGTATAATATTGCTATACTGGGACCTGCCATCTAAATCTATCATTTTTAACCGGTAATAAATGGTGGTACCTACTGGTAATCTGTTATCTGTAAAATTATAATTGATCAATCCTTGAGATCTTACAAATCCTATATTATTGAAATTACTTCCCGAAGTACTTCTTTCTATTTGATATCCGGATAAGTTTATTTCGTTTTGTACTATCCATGTCAATTGTGAAATATTGTTAGCAAGCCTTCCACTGAAACTTATTAGAGTTACGGGTACCGGGCCGGTAATGGTATTGGCCAATACAAAATCACTGAAGCCGTTAAACGAATTGCTTTTTATTGTTCCTGAAATGGGTCCTGTAGCTACACCTTCAAGATCTAACCATGCGCCTAAGCCATCATCTTTTGCAATTTTTAAGGTGGTATGATCCTGCACAGCATCGTCTAAGCCATAAGGGAGCGTGATAGTAAAGTCACGCAGATTTACTGAATTATTAATAGACGAAACCTGATAATACCTCACAGGAGAAACATTGTTTAGTGTGCTTGGTAAGGTTCGGATGGGAGGTGCGCCCGAAATCATTTCGGCTTGTAAAACTGCGAAACCTTCTCCATCTGCACTACTTGCAGACATTTGAATTGGACGATAAACGCCATTTTTACCTATTGGAATTAATTTGTCACTCATGCCTGATTTACCCCTGAATCTAAGAGGGCCATTAATATAGGATGTATTAGATCCCCCACTGGCATCATCCATGATCAATGTGTTATCGGTATTTGTAAGGATTAAACCATTGTCAAGCTGTAAGACAGTAATCTTATGCAGTCCCTGTATTATTAGTCCTGCTGCATTGTTCATAATCAATTTTTTAATAGCACTTTCTGTTCCGCTATTGTTTATCAATTGTTGTGTTGTATTGCCGTTAATGATCACTTCATCTGTTGTTATTTCACCGCTATTTTCAAGGTTTCCTCTTACCTCAATGATTCCCCCAGACCCTACAATCAAACTGCCATTTCCTAGATTCAATGAACCTCCTTGATGTATAGATAGTTCAGGAGCGGAAATTGTTTTAAACAGATTCATATATCCTGATCCGGAAATATCGATTCTTCCGCCGCTGGTTACAACTAGCTGATCTGTTTGCACTTCTTGTGTAATACTGATAATGTGCCTAATTTGAATGCTGTCATCGCCTTTATTTGGCAACCTATTGGCTGCAGCCCAAACTGTTTCGGAGGGTAATTTACTTTCCCAAATAGACGGTGTAAACCAGTCGCCATTACTTACTGTGCGGAACTGTAGGGGTAAAACACAAGTGAGCCCTGCAAGCCAGCCTTCTGAAGAAGAGCTGCCTAAAGAAAATTGTATCGTAAGAACTCCATCGGGATTTGAAGCGGTAAATTCTCTTAGGGTATTACCATTGTTATTACTACCCAATGATATGATATTGTTTGATGAAACTGTGGGTCCATCATAAATGCGCAGTGACGAAAAATTAGCCAATTGGAGTTTATAAAAACTAACTTTTAGTTTACTTCCTGGAGTTTCCGGTGTGAAGGTTCTGGTAAAACTGTTGCCTGTATTTCCTGAAGGACCGCCTGCATCATAGAAGCTACTATCACA
The DNA here is from genome assembly GCA_947504605.1 of Chitinophagaceae bacterium. Lineage (GTDB taxonomy): Bacteria > Bacteroidota > Bacteroidia > Chitinophagales > Chitinophagaceae > Ferruginibacter. The sequence continues at coordinate 27,895 of CANNJE010000013.1, read as the reverse complement.
TACTATTAGAGCAGCAGTATTATTTTGCAATACCCCCTGACTATAAGTTGGTACAATAGCATTGCCATTGCTAACACATCCTGTTAAATTATTGGTTGTTCTAACCGCGATGCTACTTCCCGGAAAATAATTATTGTCTAATAAATACGTATTTGTATTGTTGCCAGATGCAATTCCGCTAACCAACCACTCGTAGGCAAAGTTGGCTTGTTGTGTATAATTAAGTGTTTCTCTAAAACCATTTCTATGACTTAACAATAGATTTACTGGGTTAATTATTGGTGGAGTAGGGCTATCATTTACAGTAATAATTACCTGGTCGTTTGCTGTATTTCCACACAAATCTGTAACGGTTAAAGTATAAGTAAAAGTGCCAGCAGTATTAGCTGTAAATTGCGGATTAGCATCATTGGCATTATTCAAATTTGTTGTAGGACTCCACTGGTATTTATATTCCGGCCTGGCAAATGTTAATGCGTCTAATGAATTAAATGGTTGTCCAACACTACCTACCATTGTGGCTAGCCCTGTAGTTTTATTCAACGTCCATAAACCCTTACCATTATAACTTGTAGAGCTGAAACCAAGGGGATTGGAAGTCGCAAATTGATATAGTTTATCAGTAATAGGATCAATATCAGCGGTTTGAGAAAAATTTGCCAAAAACCCTGTATTTCCTACTAGTGTAGCAGCCCGAGTTAATTTATTGATGGTATACAAGCTGGAACTTACATTTAAGACAGAAGATAATCTTAATGCATATAAAACGCCTGCGTTATCTACGCTTAAACTGATTAATGTAGAAGAGGAAGGAATACCAGTAATTGTACCCAGCAGAGTAGCCGCGCCGCTAATTCGGTTTATTTCATATAGTTGGTTCACGCTACCAAAAGTTGCTATGGCAAAAATTTGTTCTGTCGAAGCATCATATGTCATTCCATTAAAAAATACACTGCTGTTACTTATTGTCAATCCGATGGAGATAGCATTTCCTGTGGCAGTATCTATTTTCATCAGCATTCTGTTAAAACGGCTTATCATGTATAAGCCAAAAGGGGTCGTTGCTCCGCCGCTAAAAAAATTGCCACCCGAAAAGTTGGGTATAAAACTAGTGTTGATGATTTTATAATCAAGTGATGGCTGTAAAGGATTAAAGCGTATCAATAAATTGTTGCTTAAGTCGGCAGCGATTCCTCTCATTGGATGTAAAATGCTTGTACCTCCTAAAGCTGAAGGGCCGGCTCCTAAAAAGGTTTTAGCACCAATACAAAATACAGTATCTCTTCCCGCATTGGCTAATAATGGCCCTTGCGCTGCAGAAATCAAAACAGGCAAAGGATAAGATGTGTCTTTGCAACCGTTGTTACTTGTAAGAATCACATCATAGTTACCTGTTTGATCTGCATTTACAGAAGTCCCTGTGCTTATGTTAGCGCCATTAAATCTCCATTGATAAGTGTCGCCATTTGAAGCATTGGTCACTTGTAATGGCACATTACTGCCACTACAAACCTGCAAATTGCCGGTAGCAGTAATTTCTACCCTGCAAAACTGTGGGTTTTGTGCAGCCAATACTGCATTTTTTGCATTCACCATTCCGTGACCAAGCTCTGATGACCAACTACCGTTAGGTTGCCCTTGGGCAAAAAGGTAATTATATCCGCCAACTTTTTTGGAAGTTCTTTCTAGTAATTCTCTTACCTGCTGTTGGGTAAACTGGCTATTGATACTTAACACGAGTGCAGCCACACCTGAAACCATTGGGGCTGCAGATGAAGTGCCATTAAAGTTGGTAATATAATCGAGGTTGGGTGATGTGCCTGTACCTGTAACCCTTGTTGTGGCTATACGAACACCCGGGGCTGATATATCCAACCCTGTTCCATAATTTCCGCCCCAAAAATTTTCGCCATCGCATGTAGAAACAGACTTTCGTTGGTTACACATACTCATTGCGCCCACTGCGATGGTTTCGGTCAAGATGGCGGGAAAAGATACACCTGCATCATTGTTACCACTAGAAAAAATAACGATAGCGCCTTTTCCAGATCGACCAAGTGTAATAGCTCTTCGGATTGCATCCTGTATTAAGGAAGATGCTCCACCACCCCCCCATGAATTGGATAAAATATCTGCACCCCCTTCATTCCATGCCCAATCAATAGCTTGAGCAATTTGGGTAGATGTACCAAATGTTCCTCCAGTATTTATAGTAATATTTACTGGTATAATTTTACTTAAGGGAGCTACACCTGCCACGCCGATGTTGTTATTGGCTTCAGCTGCAATAATGCCTGCACAGGCTGTGCCATGAGAACGGGTGGTAGCTAAAATATTGCCCGAAGAAGCATTGCCTACTGTTAACCCAAACCCAAGGGGATCAATATTGTTGATGAGATCTGGGTGAGTGCGCTGCACTCCTTCGTCAATTACTGCAACCCGAATTGTGGAACTTCCCATAGTGATGTTCCAGGCTTCATCTACATCTATATCTGCACCCAAGGTTCCACTACCTTGGTCTACGGAGCCTGTATTTAAATGAGCCCATTGCAGGTTGTATAGTGGGTCATTGGGTGTACTGTGCAAAATATCTAGCATTCTAAAGTCTGGTTCCGCATATTCAAACAATCCGCTTTCGTAAAAAATATTGGCCATTTCTAAACCATCAAATCCATTGTTAGCAGTAGCTTTTATTAGATAGGTTTTGTTGTCATATTTGTAAGATTTATCCAATAAACAATTTTTTTGAAAAACAAAAGCTACTAGCTGATTGTAGGAAATTGTAGGTTTTAATTTTACGTAAAATCCTTCATCAACTATTACATCTTTTCCATCTGCTGCTTTTAAAGCAGGTCTAACAAGTTCTGTTTTTCCTGTGGTTTTTATATAATTTATAATACCGTTGCTACTTTTATCAGTGTCTTTTAATGAAATAATTACAAACCTAGGATTGTCTGTTGGAGTAAATGAGGTTGCTGGTAGTTTATATGTATTGCGGATACTCATTTGCAACTCCTGTTCTTCTGTAGCTTTAATTCGTATATAAACATGATTATTGCTTTGCTGCAGAAATATTTTTTTACCTCCGAAATAATAAAAAAGAGAATTAGGATTACCTGTTTGCTGAGTTAATGCACTGATTGCAATGCCACAAAAAAATAGAATAAGTAAGAAATGTTTCATTGTCCGAATTTTTAGATTATAAAATTGCCATTAAGAATTCTATATTTTGATAGCGCTACTCAGGTAATTAAATAAATAAAAAATACCGGAATGGAGGTAGTGTTCTCCATATTTAATATCGTATTTTTCAGGAAACTGGTAAAATGAGAAATAAATATTATTTTGGCTATTATGTCCTTAGCTTTTTACTTACTTGTAGCTCTGTATTTTCTCAGACTGTGGCCCAAAGGAAAATTGATAGTGTTATAGCTATTGCCTTTATGAAAAATCCGGATACAAATGCAGTAAAAGCATTTTCTGAGTTGCAGCGTTACCATTTCAATTTGGGACAGTATGACTCAGCCTTGTATTACTGTAACCTTTCGTTACCTATAGCTCAAAAAGTGAATAATGTAGATAAGCTTTCCCGAATTTATTATAATACTGGTTTAGTATATACTAATCTTACCCGTTATGATAGCGCAAAAATATATATAAACAAAGCTATGAAAATGGCTAAAGAGAATCTAGACACGCCACTACTTATTAATTGTTACAACAGCAGTGCACTGTTGAGTAATTACCAATCAGATTTTAAAACTGCAGTTCAATATATGACCAGTGCTGCAAGATTAATAGAAAATTCAAACAATCCGGAGCTACTCATTTTTTTGCCTCAAACTTATGGAAACATTGGCCATAACCTGATGGCAGAAAATCAATTTGAAAAAGGGATAGCGTATGAAAAAAAAGCCTTGGTTTTTAAAAAATATCCTGACGAGCAGCGGTATAGGGTTATGTTGCACCTTGATATAGCAGATGCGTATATCAAGTTAAATAATACAACACAGGCTAAATTACACCTTGACACATCAAAAATTTATAATAGCCAACTAAACAATATCCAGGTAGAGAGCCTTGTTTTAAATTCAGAAGGTTATTATTATGAAGCTGTAAATAATTTACCCGCATCGCTTGCTGCGTATCTGAGAGCCTATAAGATTGCTGATAGTGTTACAAACGATTATTTAAAATCAGAAATTGCAGACAATATTGCAAAGATTTATTTCAAAATGAATAATCATGCAATGGCTGAAAAATATGCGATTACTAGTAACAATATTGCGAAAAGTTTGCACAATCTAAAAGTAACAGCCAGTACGTACGAAACGTTAAAAAAAGTAGCTTTTGAAAAAGGAGATTTTAAGAAAGCATTATTCATGTCGGAACAGCAGAAACTATATTCAGATAGCTCAACCAATATCGAAACTCAGAAGTCAACAGTTTATCTCGAAGCACTTTATGAAAATGAAAAAAAGGAAAATGAAATTGCAGTGTTAACCCTTTCTAATACAAGTAAAGAACTTGCGGTTTTAAAGACAAATCGCTTGCTACTGATAGGCGGTTTGACTGCATCTACATTGCTTTTTATGATGGGATTGTTATATCGAAACAGTAGGCAAAAAAGACTGATTGCAGAAAAGGATGCCATGCTTCAGCAGGAACAAGTGAAATTTTTAGAAAGGCAGCAACAGATTGTTTCACTTCAATCTATGGTGAACGGCCAGGAAACTGAACGAACTCGTATTGCTAAAGACTTACATGACGGATTTGGCGGTTTATTTTCTACTATAAAAATGTATTTCAGCACACTTCAGTATGAACAACCCATATTAAAGGATGATCCATTATTTATAAAAAGTTACGAATTGGTTAACTCTGCATCAGAAGAGGTAAGGCGAATTGCCCATAATATGATGCCTGAAGTACTTATTAAAATAGGATTGCTGCAGGCTGTACAAGAATTGTGCAATAGTATAAGCGCAGGTAAATTATTACTTACAAAATTGCAAACTTATGGAATGGAAAAGCGCCTGAATGCCTCTACCGAAGTTATGTTGTTTAGAATAATTCAGGAACTGCTTAATAATATAATAAAACATGCCAAGGCCACCGAAGCAATCATACAGTTTAATAAGGAAGACAACCGGTTGAGTATAATTGTAGAAGATAACGGCCATGGATTTAACTTGCAGGAAACAGACAATAAAACCAAAGCAGGGCTTGCTTCTGTTCAAAGTAGGGTGAGTTATCTTAATGGAAAACTATCAATCGATTCTCAAAAAGAAACGGGTACGACAATTATGATGGATTTTTTATTAAATGAGCCATAACGGTATTTTTAATTTCGTTTTTTATTTTTAGAGGTACAGCTAAATAAAATCTATGATTCAAATTCTCATTATTGATGATCATCCACTGGTAAGTGACGGTGTTGCTGCCATGATGAAAGGATTAGATTACATGCAAATAATGGGTGCATGTAAATCGGGCAAGGAGGCATTGTTTTTTTTAAAAGATCATTTTCCTGATATTATTTTGTTGGATATTAGCCTCCCTGATATGGATGGAATTGATTTGTGCGAACAAATAAGAAAGCAAAATAAAAAGACTAAAATATTAGGTCTTACCTCTACTAATGAAGCAGGAATAATTAGACAGTTTCTGGCTAAAGGAGGAAATGGGTACCTACTTAAAAATATGGAGCGGGATGAGTTGATAATGGCAATAGATGAGGTGATTAATGATAAGATATATTTGAGTAAAGCAGCAAATCAAAAAATTTTAGAGCAATACCAATCGGTAAATGATGCTGTTAAAAGTACACCTGTTCTTACTAGGAGAGAAAAAGAAATTCTCCAGCTTTTGTACGAAGGGTTTAATGGCCCTCAGATAGCTGAGCAGCTTTTTTTAAGCCCCTTTACAATAGAAACCCATCGAAAAAATTTATTACAAAAATTGAATGTAAATACCACTCAATTGATGTTGCGTTATGCAAAAGAAAATAAATTGATTTAATTACAACCTTGCCTTTTCTTAATATATACTTGTGATATTTTTTGCTGCAATGATCTATTTGTACATTGCAAGTCTAATTATGACATTATGTTCTCCATTTATAATTTAACCAATGATGGTTTTGATATTATTAGACTTGCCGATTGTGAATCTAAAACACAGGTTGATCTAATTCCTGCTTGCGGATCTCTGTTACATTCATTTGTAATATCCCACAATAATCAATTTTTAAATATTATAGATAGTTATAGCAATAAAAAGGAGTTTGATACCGAAATGGAGGCTAAAGGGTTCAAGAGTGCGAAGCTCTCTCCTTTTGTGTGCAGAATGAAAGATGGGGAATACCATTATGGCGAACAAAATTATAAAGTAAAGAAATTTTATCTAGGACCAGATGCAATTCATGGATTGATATATGATGCTCCGTTTGAAATAATATTGCAAGAGGCAAATGAAGAAAAAGCAACCCTGGAATTATTACATCATTACAAAGCTACTGATGCGGGTTATCCTTTTAATTATGACTGTAGGGTAGTATATGAACTCAGAAAAAATAACAGCCTTACCATTTCAACAACGATTATTAACCGGAGTGAAGGAATGATTCCTGTAAGTGATGGCTGGCATCCTTACTTTAAATTTGGCGGCACTATTGATGATTGCCAACTTGAATTTCAAAGTAAAGAAATAGTTGAATTTGATGAAAGACTTATTCCAACCGGCAAACTAATTTCCTACCAAGAGTTTGGTTCTTTAAAAAAAATAGGGGATACTTTTTTAGACAATTGTTTTACCGTAAACTTTGCCGAATGTCAGCCAATGTTGATATTAAGAGATCCTGTTCAAAAAATCCAGTTGGAAATAAAACCTGATAAATCTTATCCTTATTTGCAGATATATACACCTCCACATCGTCAGAGTATTGCCATAGAAAATTTGAGTTCGGCTCCGGATGCATTTAATAATGGCATGGGGTTAATTTTCTTAGCAGCTGGAGAAGAAAGCAGTTTTTTCACAGAATATATTGTACGATCCCTTTAAACAGGGTTCTAATTATACTTTAATGTAAATTTTCTTTTTATCAAGAATCCAGGCAAAAAACCACATCATTGCAATAAAACAAAAGGCATAGATTAAGGACCCAATTCTTGGGTCGGAACTAAGAATGGGCTTACACAAGTTTTCATAAAACCATCCAAAGGGAGTTAAGTATTTTGTTTTGCCATCATCGGTTAATCCATTATTTATCCTGATTAGCGCCAACATCCTTGGCAGCAAAGCACTCATAGCAAAAATAAAAAGTGCATTTTTACCAAACACATCAAAGAACCGGCTCCAGACACCGTTGGCATTTTTAAATTCTATCAGATATATAAGTACGGATAAAATAATTAGCGCCAATCCGGTTGTATAAACAGTGTAGCTGCTGGTCCATATTTTTTTATTAATAGGAAAAACCATGTCCCACATAAATCCTGTAAAAATAAGTACAGCGCCTGCTACAAATAAACCATTCAGCATCTCAGCAGTTTTGCCCTTGGTTAAAATATACTGGCCAACCATATATCCAAAAATAACCTGTACAATCGAGCCAAATGTACTCATCAGGCCCTCGGGATCAAAAGCAACCCCTTCGCCATGATACATATGTTTAGCCCCTAAAATATTTGTGTCTATTGCTGTACCAAACCATCCCGAAAGACTGAACGGGTTTGAAGGATTGCCCCATACACATAAAAACCAATAGCCCAGCAGTATGAAAACTCCAGCAACAAATGCGCCTCTTAATTTAAAAAGATGAACGATTACTGCTGCAAAAAAATAACTTAAAGCAATACGTTGCAGTACGCCAAAAATGCGAAGGTTTTCAAATGGCTTGCCAATTAAGTTGCCAGCATCATTGTATTTAATAAATGGAAACCAATTTAAAAAAAGGCCTATTATAAAAATTAAAAAAGTACGTTTTACAACTTTTTGCCAAAAAATATTATTGGCTTCCAGTTTTGGCATTACAAAAGCCATAGCATTTCCAACTGCAAATAAAAAGAAAGGGAATACAAGATCGGTAGGAGAGCAGCCATGCCAGCCAGCATGCTCCAGTGGCGGAAAAATGTGGCCCCATGAACCTGGATTATTTACCAATATCATTAATGCTACAGTAGCACCTCTAAAAACATCTAAGGAATAAAAGCGTTGGTTCATGCTAAAATAAATAGGTTACAATCTAAATTACAGCCTAAGGTATAAAATAATTTCAGCAGTTAAATGAAAGTTTATCAGCTTGCCCTTTCGCTTAGTTCCAGCCATCTCATTTCTTTTACATCAAGCGCAACTATAATTTCACTGATTCTGTCTGCTGCTTTTTGCAATTCGTTATAAGCAAGATTACCATTCATTTTTTCTTCTAGTAATTTTTTTTCTTGCTGAAGGGCGGGCATTTCTTTTTCTAAACTCTCGAGTTCAAATTTTTCTTTAAAAGAAAGTTTCTTGGGTGCCTCAGTTGTATGAGTCTGATTACTCATATTTTTTTTCTCATCCTCCGGCAAAGTTTTCATGATCTGTTGATCATTATCCGTTAGCAATCCTTTTGATACGGCCTCTCTATATTGAGTATAATTGCCCGGGTAATCTCTAATTACCCCATTTCCTTCAAATGCGAAAAGGTGATCAACCATACGGTCCATAAAATAACGATCATGACTTACGATCAAAATACAACCAGGATAGTCTAACAAAAATTCTTCCAGGGTACGAAGCGTTTGCAAATCAAGATCATTGGTAGGTTCATCCAATACCAAAAAATTAGGATTCAAAAACAGGACACTCATAAGGTGGAGCCTGCGTTTTTCTCCTCCACTCAGCTTACTAAGAGGTGTATATTGCTGCTCTGAGGTGAAACCAAATTTTTCCATAAATAAACTGGCTGATAACTTGGTCCCATCTGCTAATGGAAAATATTCTGCCATGTCTTTTACATACTCAATGGCACGTTTATCTTCTTTATATAGCAATCCATCCTGACTGAAATTGCCAAACACCACCGTATCTCCATGATTAATCTTGCCACTATCTGGTAATTCCTGCTGCAGCGCAATTTTTAGGAAAGTAGATTTTCCAACACCATTTTTTCCAACTACCCCAATACGCTCCCCTCTTTTAAATGTATAATCAAAGCCTTTCATAATCACAAGGTCTCCCCAGCTTTTATTCACTTTTTTCAGTTCCAGTATTTTTCCACCCAGCCGGGTCATTTTCATTTGAAGGCTAACTTCAACAACATCTTTTTGCTGTTTCACCCTGTCTTCCACTTCGACAAAAGCATCCTGGCGGCTCTTGCTTTTAGTAGTACGGGCTTTTGGTTGCTTACGCATCCATTCCAATTCCTTACGAAATATATTTTTATCTTTTTGTAATTCGCTGGCCTGTGCATCCTGCCTCATGGCTTTTTGCTCAAGAAAGTAATCGTAATCGCCTTTATATACAAATACTTTTTCCTCGTCTATTTCTATTATTTCATTACAAACAGCATCTAAAAAATAACGATCATGGGTAACAAGTAGTAAGGTGATTTTTGCAGCACCCAGGTATTCTTCCAGCCACTCAATCATGCTCACATCTAAATGGTTCGTGGGCTCATCCATGATGAGCAGGCACCTGCCTTCATATAAATACGCTTCAATTAAAGCCTGTGCTAGGGCAACTCTTTTTTTCTGTCCGCCGCTAAGATTGCCAACTTTTTCGTTGAGGTGATGAATATTTAGTTTCCCCAATATTTGTTTCAAATCACTTTCAAAACTCCATGCATTCAAGTCGTCTAGTTTTGACATCAGTTCACCAAGGTGGTCATGATCTTCAGAGCCTTCTTCTAGAAACTGCTCATAATCCTTCACTACTTTAACAACGGGATTGTCTAAACGCAGAATATTGTCCCAGATGGTTTTATTGCCATCAAAATCATTATCCTGCTGCAGCATAACGGTGTTTACATCTTTATGTACCCAAACAGTCCCACTATCTGCCGTATCTAAACCGGCCAAAATTTTCATGAGTGTACTTTTGCCGCTTCCGTTGCGGGCAACCAGTGCAATTTTATCACCTTCCTCAATATTGATGGTAATGTTCCTGAAAAGGGTTCTTATTCCGAATGATTTTGTAAGATTTTCGACCGAAGCGTAATGCATAGGCGGCAAAGATACGGGTTAAGAATTATGGGTTTTGAACTTACCCGATATTGTGCCAGAACTATCTATTCATTCTATTCCGATATTAGGTGCTAGCTTTTAACAGCCAACACGCATCAGCCATTTTTGCTATGTGACATATCTGTGATTTATCTATGGAGTAATTTTGTAAAATATATTAAATACGAATTCAGTCTGCGACAAAAGAAAAACTATCGTTTATCCCCTGACCATTTAATTTGAGGCCATTTGATATTACATAATAACGGACAAACTAAAAATATCCAGAAAACGCTTCTGTACCTGACAATAGCACCAATATTGGGTATTGTGTAACCAATGATTAACATCATGCTAATAAAAAATGCAAAACCGTATAAATTAAAGTTGTTGAGAATGGTTTCTTTTTTATTCCTAAAAAAAATAAATCCAATTATGAGCAATTGATAAAAAAGCAATTCCAGTGCAGTTAGGATGATGCCTATATTAGAAAATTCCCACAAATACGGCCTGAAGAGTGAGTGGTTTATAGCCTGGGGAAGATTTTGTATAAAACTTTTGACAGTTGGGTCTAATTCATTCATCGGAATATTAGTGTTGGCATCCGCTAAAACGGCAAAATCGGCTTTCCGTTTTATTACGGCATTGGGAAGGCTCCAGGAAGAACTGAAATAGCCAGAAAGAAAGAAAAGAAAACCAAAAAAAGCATAGCTTATAAAAAATATTATTTTTCTTTTATAGGGAAGCAGTTTGCATAATAAAACTGTAAAAATTGCAGGCAACAAAACAACAAGTACATAATTCCTAAATAAGAAGATTATAATAATACCCAATAAAAAAACGAGGTAAGTTTTTATACTCCTTATTCCTTCATTCTTCAGAAAAGTATAAAAAAGGAAACTTAGCATACCTGTACTTAGAAAAATTAGCCCGTCTTTATGAACGCAGGAGGTATATAATAAGATGGAGGGGAGTAAAAAGCAGGCAAATAAAATTTTTAATTTATGGTTCCTGTACATGTCGCTGTAAATTCTGTAAAATGCAATATTTCCAAAGAAAATAATTGATGAAAATACCATTGAATTAAGATAGAAATTCCCTCTGGTAATCAGATCCAGGATTGCAATAAATTTATAAATCAGGTTAAACCTTAGGTATGCCCAAAAACTATAGGAAGAATCAAAAACTCCCCCCAATCCATAATGATTGATATCATTTTTAAAATCTGTAAAAAATAATGTGGGGTTAGAAATAAGAAGTTCATATTGAGCATAACCTTCTGCATTATAAACAGCGGGATCTGAAAAAGCCAAAACTCTTTCAAAGTAATAGGCGCCAATAAGTCCCATGAGTATTCTAAAAGCTAATAAAAACCTTGTTACTCGCAAAGATAAACCTGCATCTTTTACAAAGGCATTTTTGGGGATTAACCAAAAACAAATTAGAAGATAAATGATAAAAAATAAATACTCTATATGCATATTTGTGAACTGTATATTTTAAAACAGTATTCCGCAGGCTAAAACAAAGTTAACAACTAAGAATTAGGCATAACTCTTATTAATTGATCAATTATACATATTATTCAAAGTTTATTAATTAATAGATAAATATTGTAACGCTAGGACCTTTTTTATTAGCTTTGCCCCCTTTAAAACAAGTTTCAGACAGAAAAGCGAATCTGATAATTTTAATTAAAAAAGTTTCCAGAATTGAAATACTGTAATTATAAATTTTGAATTCATGAAAATAGCACTCATTACGGGAATAACGGGGCAAGACGGGGCCTATCTCGCCGACCTTTTACTATCAAAAGGTTATGAGGTGCATGGTATCAAGCGAAGGTCTTCTCAAATAAATACCCAACGAATAGATCATATTTATCAGGATCCGCATGAAAAGAATGTAAGATTTAAACTGCATTATGGCGATCTTACGGATTCAACAAACTTGATAAGAATCATTCAGGAAGTGCAGCCCGATGAAATTTACAACCTTGGAGCTATGAGCCATGTTCATGTAAGTTTTGAAACACCTGAATATGTAGCCAATACTGATGGAATAGGAACCCTGAGGCTTTTAGAAGCCATCAGGATATTGAAACTTGAGAAAAAAACTAAAATCTACCAAGCATCTACATCAGAATTGTATGGCCTTGTGCAGGAAGTTCCTCAGTCAGAAAAAACGCCTTTTTATCCACGTTCACCTTATGCGGTAGCAAAAATGTATGCCTATTGGATTACGGTAAATTACAGGGAAGCTTACAATATGTTTGCCTGCAATGGCATCCTCTTTAATCATGAAAGTCCGCTGAGGGGAGAAACATTTGTTACCCGTAAAATTACAAGAGGGGTTGCTGAAATAGCTTTGGGTTTAAAAGATAAATTATGGTTGGGTAATTTAAATGCTCAAAGGGACTGGGGGCATGCCAAAGATTATGTAAGAGCAATGTGGCTGATTTTGCAGCAGGAAAAGGCGGAGGATTTTGTAATAGCTACCGGTATTACTACCACTGTAAGAGATTTTGTGCGTATGTCATTTGCAGAAGTTGGCATCAGTATTGAGTTTAAAGGTGAGGGGGAAAATGAAATAGGAATAGTTTCAGCATGCTCAAATGAACAATTTCAAATAGCTTTGGGAACAGAAGTAATTGCTGTGGACAAACACTATTTCAGGCCAACGGAGGTAGAACTATTAATAGGAGACCCAACAAAAGCAAAAACCAAACTTGGCTGGAAATTGGAGTATGACTTATCTGCCCTTGTTAAAGAGATGGTAGCCTCAGATGTGCATTTAATGAAAATGCAATTATTATTAAAAGAGCACGGATATCATAAAACGATTGCGTAAAGATGAAATCAAACGGAAAGATATATATAGCCGGGCATAATGGAATGGTTGGTTCCGCAATTTTAAGGGCATTAACGGTAAAGGGATTTGAAAATTTTGTTTTAAAAAGTTCTAAAGAACTTGACCTGAAAAACCAGCAGGCTGTTAATGATTTTTTTGAAACAGAAAAGCCTGATTATGTTTTTTTAGCTGCAGCTAAAGTGGGCGGTATTCATGCTAATAATACTTACCGGGCAGATTTTATTTACGAAAATCTGATGATCGAATCCAACATCATTCATGCAGCGTATAAGAATCAGGTTGAAAAAATGCTCTTCCTTGGTAGCAGTTGCATATATCCTAAAAATGCACCACAGCCCTTAAAGGAAGAATATCTGTTGACAGGAATACTGGAAACAACGAATGAACCATATGCTATTGCAAAAATTGCAGGTATAAAATTATGTGATGCATATAGGGCGCAGTATGGCTGTAATTTTATTAGTGCCATGCCTACAAATTTGTATGGCCCAAATGATAATTATGATCTCAATAATTCTCATGTACTGCCTGCGCTGTTGAGTAAATTCCATACCGCTTTAATTAATAAAGAGCCAAATGTAACAGTTTGGGGTAGTGGAACTCCTTTGCGGGAATTCTTACATGTAGACGATATGGCATCGGCCTGTATTTTTTTAATGGAAAATTATAATGAAGCAGGTTGTGTAAATGTAGGGTGTGGAACAGATATTAGTATTAAAGACTTAGCAATACTCATAAAGGAAATTGTGGGCTATGAAGGAGAAATTGTATTTGACAGCAGCAAGCCTGATGGAACTCTGAGGAAATTGATGGATGTGAGTAAGATAAATGAGATGGGGTGGAGGTATTCTATAGATGTGAGGGAAGGAATAATGAAAGTTTATAGTGATTACAAAATAAAGGTTGCAAACAAGTAGGTCTTAAAAATTTGAATTATAGCTAAAAAGGTAAAAAAACAGAAAGCCAAAAAAATGGGTACGATACAAGCGTTCGAAGATAAATTGTAGCCCCAGTATTTATTTTGTAATTACCGAATAACTCAAAACTATAAATAATAGTAGTCGACATTCGAAAATTAACTAATATGTCAATCAGTTATAAAGTTCAACTTGCAATAATAAGTATAAAAACAAAAAGGTATTTTTGCTTGATTTTTTAAAATAATATATGGAGCACCAAAAAGATAATTTAATTTATACAAGACCCTATTTGATTGAATTTTCAAAAATTGGGAATACTTCATTGGGCTATATTTCAGTAGCAGAAAACGACACTTTGCCATTTGAGGTAAAAAGAATTTATTGGACTTATTTTACACCCGAAAGTGTAGAAAGGGGGGGGCATGCTCATCATGAATTGGAGCAGCTTTTGATAGCAACATCGGGTAGGATCATTGTGAATACTGAAATGCCTGGGGGGTTAAAAGATCACTTTGTTTTGGAATCACCTAATATGGGAGTATACATACCAAAGTATTGCTGGCATATAATGGAGTATTCTCATAACGCCGTGCAAATGTGTATAGCTAATATGGTTTATGAAGAAAAGGATTATATCAGAGATTTTGCTCAATTTAAATTGATAAAATAATGATACATCCAACAGCAGATGTTCAAACAACTAAAATTGGTGAAGGAACCACCATATGGCAATTTGCTGTTGTATTATCAGGGGCTACTATAGGTAAAAATTGTAATATTAATTGTCATACTTTTATTGAAAATGATGTAATAATCGGAGACCGTGTAACTATAAAAAGTGGTGTATATATTTGGGATAGCATTGAAATTGGGAATGATGTATTTCTTGGGCCGAACGTAACATTTGTTAACGATAAGTATCCACGCTCTAAACAATATCCTCAAAAATTTCAGGTTACCAAGATTGACAATTTTGTTTCGGTAGGCGCAAATTCTACTATAATGGGAGGGGTGCATATTGGCGAGTACGCCTTAATAGCTGCTGGCAGTCTTGTTACGAAAGATGTCCCTCCTTATTCGCTAATGCTTGGCAACCCTGCAAGGGTGGCAGGAAAAGTTAATCAAAATGGTGTTGTTATTGAACGCTTTTAATATTTTAACTACTAATGATAAAATTTCTAGATCTCCAAAAAATAAACCTGCAATATCAAACAGAGTTTACTGATGCTTTTGAAAGGGTTTTAAAAAGTGGCTGGTTCATCATGGGGAAAGAGTTAGATGTATTTGAAAATGAATTTGCCAGTTATTGTGGAACAGAATATTGTATTGGTGTTGCTAATGGATTAGATGCGCTTATACTTATACTTGAAGGCTATAAAGAACTTGGAATAATGCAAGATGGTGACGAAGTAATTGTACCATCCAATACTTACATTGCCAGTATTTTAGCCATTTCTAGAGCTGGGTTAAAGCCGATATTATGTGAGCCTAATATTGATACGTATCTATTGGATGCAAATTTAATAGAACCTCTTATTACAGAGAGAACAAAAGCAATTATGCCTGTTCATTTATATGGTCAGTTGTGTGATATGAATGCAATTAATTCAATTGCAAAAAAACATAGTTTAAAAGTAATTGAAGATAGTGCACAATCGCATGGAGCTGTATATATCAATGGTAAAAAAAGTGGCAATTTAGGAGATGCAAGTGGATTTAGTTTTTACCCTGGTAAAAACCTTGGGGCGCTAGGTGATGCTGGAGCTGTTACTACAAATGATGCAGAACTTGCGAATGTTCTAAAGGCATTAAGAAACTATGGTTCACACAAAAAATATCATAACTTATATAAAGGTATTAACAGCAGGCTCGATGAAATTCAAGCAGCTTTACTTTCTATTAAATTAAAATATCTTGATGCTGAAACTATTCTGCGAAAGCAAGCAGCCGACTTTTATCTTAGTAATATTGTAAATTCAAAAATAACTTTACCTTTAATAACCGCAAAAGAAGCACACGTTTTTCATGTATTTACTGTGCGAGTTGCAGAGAGGCAACATTTTCAACAGTATCTTTTGGACAATGGAATTGAAACCAACATTCATTATCCAATACCTCCTCATGAACAACCTGCCTATAAAGAAATTAATACCCAAAACTTTCCGATAAGTGAGTTAATTCATAAAGAAATAATTTCTCTCCCGTTAAGTCCTATAATTCCTGAAAAAGATCTTGCATATATTGTAGGGGTCATTAACAATTATTAAGGCTCAATTTTAAACCTTAATTTTGAACCATACACTTAAGCATGTTTTTTAAAACTAAAAATCTCTTCAGTTTATTAAAATCTAAAAGTTCTTTTTTAAAAGAAAATATTTGGGTAATATTTACAGAATATCTCTGGCTTTTTGGTGTTTTTATTATTAGTGTATTGTATAGCCGTTTTTATGGCACCGATGCTTTAGGTGTATTTAGTTATGGGACTGCTATTTCCCAAATTGTAATATTAGGACTAGGTTCTGCATTTGGTAACCTGATAATGAGGGATGTTGGCACTAACAGTAAACTTAATGAAGTTTATCTGAAAAAGGTAGTGCAAATCCGGGGGGTAATTATACTTTTTACTTTATTAATAGTAGTGATTATTCAGCATGTATTTTTTTCACTAACCAATACACAAAATTTCTTTTTTATATTGATTCTAATTGTTGCTAAGGGTTTTGACGCTCTTTGTGATACTTTTTATATGATTTATCTTTCATTGAAGATTTATAAAAAATATTCCTTTGTAAAAACGCTACATACTTTAGCAACCATTTTGTTAGTTACAATTAGTTGTCTTTTGAATTATTCTGTCTTAGTCACTTATTTAGTGATATTGGCTAACTCTTTAGCTTTTTTCGTTTTCAATATTTACTTTTTTATTAAGTTAAGAAAAGAAATGAACAATATTGAAAGCCCACAGTTAAATAGCGCATATAAAATTAAAACACCAGCTTCTATAACATTTCGTTATTTGGCAAAGGAAATCTGGCCATTGCTTTTAAGTGTTGTTTTTTTTCAAGTTGGCAGCCGTGTAAACACTTTAATAATATTTGGGCTGATGGGAAGCATTAGCCTAGGGGTTTATAGCAGTGGGCTAATGCTTATTACCTGTTTTACTGCAGCAGCTCCATTTATGGGGATTGTTTTATTTCCGGTATTAAACAGAACTTTTCTTGAAAATCCTGATAGATTGAGTAAGTTTATTTTGAAAGTCATACCTGTAATTTTTCTGATTGGTGCAGCTGTTATGTTTGTGTGTTATCTTAGTATTCCTATTGCAATAAAGCTAATGAAAAATTTGCCTGAGTATGCCACGGCAATTTTTGCTATAATGATTTGGGTAATTCCCTTCAATTATGTTATCGGGATTATAAATAGCTTGTTTATAATTATCCAAAAACAAAAAACGGGGATGCTTGTAACATTTGTTATAATGGTTGTTAATATGGTATTAGTATATTTTGGAGCATTGTATTTTGAGATTGAAGGGGTTGCTATTGCTTCTGTAGTAGGTAGTATTTTTCAGGTAGCTTTATTTGTTATTATTTACTTTTACCTAAGTAATAAATCATTTCAAATAAAGTCAGGAGTGTAAAAATTTACTTTTAGATTGTATGAAGATATTGTTATTAGGAGAATTCAGTGGAGTGCATGCAAATCTTGCAAAGGGATTGCGTTTTTTCGGAAATGAAGTGTTATTGGCTGCTGACGGGGACGGGTATAGAAATTTTGAAACAGATATTTCTATCAATACGAATGCTCTTAGCCTTAGGACTTTGAGAGAGGATTTTATGCATCCTATCAGACATATTGAAAAATTTAAGGGGTATGATGTAGTACAATTGATATCACCTTTCATCTTTAATAAAAAAATTCCATTCTATAATAACTTATTACTCCGATATTTAAAAAAGCATAATAAAAAGATTTTTTTAATTAGTGCAGGCTGTGGCTATAAATATAATGAAGGAAATAAAAATCTACAATACAGCCCCTGCAGCGGATGCCTTGAGTTTGATAAAAAAGATTCTAACTGCCCTTACCAAAAAACGTATACAAAATTAATTGCGCATGATGTTGAAGGTTTTGTAGATGGCATCATTCCTCTTGCATATGAATATCATTATGCGTATTTAAATAGTGAAAAAAATCGGAATATCATTTCCTATCCAATAGATACAGACAAATTGATATATAAAGAAAATACTGTAATAAATGGAGCGGTTAGTTTTTTTCATGGTTTAAATGAAAGCAGAGTAGGGTTTAAGGGCACTAATACTATAAAGCAAGCCATGGAGAATGTAAAAGCGAGGTATCCATCAGATGTAAATATCGCTTTTGGTGGAAATTTATCATTTGAAGAATACACAAATTTATTATCAGAAACAAATATTGTGATTGATCAGTCAAGCTCTTAT
Source organism: Chitinophagaceae bacterium (assembly GCA_947504605.1). Taxonomy (GTDB): domain Bacteria; phylum Bacteroidota; class Bacteroidia; order Chitinophagales; family Chitinophagaceae; genus Ferruginibacter. The sequence goes on along the minus strand of CANNJE010000013.1, from coordinate 9,439 downwards.
TGCCTGGCTATGAATGCGCTTAACAGTATGGCAATGGGTAAAGTTGTAATGGGGGGAGCGGAGCCAATTGCATATCAGTATTTAGGAAGCGATATCTCTATACCTGCTTTTAATATTTTGCCTGATGTAAAAGATATAGAAAGAAAAATGATACAAATAATAGATCGGAAAAGTGAGATCGAAGAAATAGGCTTAGCTTCAAGAAGGTTTGTAGAAGACCATTTTAACTACAAACAGGTAGCAACTCAATTTATTAATACTTGGGCTGGTAATTGAATTTTGATAGCCTATTTATTACATATTTTCGTATTTGCCAACCAATGCGTTGTGCAATAAAAAGTTTCTTTACCTGGTAGGGTTTTATTTCGTTAAACAAAATATTTAAAATTTTTTATTTACTATTTTTGCCCTTCTATGGGCAATAGATTTCGTCAAATTTAGTTCGAACAAAATATTTAATATATAAGAATGAAAGTAGTAATATTGGCAGGGGGGCTTGGAACCCGTTTATCTGAAGAAACAGTTCTTAAGCCAAAGCCGATGGTAGAAATTGGAGGAATGCCCATTCTTTGGCATATCATGAAAACGTATAGCGCTCATGGGTTTAATGATTTTGTCATATGCTTGGGGTATAAAGGCTATATAGTAAAAGAGTACTTTGCAAATTATTTTCTACATAAGTCTGATTTAACAATAGACCTAAAAACAAATGCAATAGAGGTTCATGATACTCAGGCAGAACCATGGAAAATAACCCTTGTTGATACAGGTGATGATTCTATGACAGGTGGTAGAATAAAAAGAATTAAAAATCATATAAATAACGAAACGTTTATGCTTACCTACGGTGATGGAGTAGGTAATATTGATATTAAATCTTTGTTCGAATTTCATAAAGCCAATGGAAAGGCATGTACAGTTACTTCAGTTCAGCCTTCTGGTCGTTTTGGACTACTTTCGATAGATGAGAATAGTAGTGTTCAATCATTTTTTGAAAAACCAAAAGGGGATGGCGCATGGATAAATGGAGGCTATTTTGTTTGTGAACCTTCTGTTTTTGATTATATTGAAGGGGATGCTACAATTTGGGAAAAAGAACCAATGGAGCGTATAGCAACGGATGGTCAAATGAAGGCATTTAAGCATAATGGTTTCTGGAGGCCGATGGATACTTTAAAAGACAAAATGGATTTACATGAAATGTGGGTTGCTGGGAAAGCTCCATGGAAAATTTGGTAATTATGTTGCAAAAATTAAAAAGTACATATTCCGATAAAAAAATCTTTCTAACTGGTCACACAGGATTTAAAGGTGCGTGGTTGCTGAAAATATTATCAATGCTTGGGGCTAACGTAAAAGGATTTGCGCTTGCCCCTGAAAATGAATTTGATTTGTATCATCTATTGAAGGGCGATTCAATGTGCGATTCTGTAATTGCAGATTTGAGAGACAGAAATGCACTAAAAAAAGCAGTAATTGATTTTGCGCCCGATTTTATTTTTCATCTTGCCGCTCAGCCACTCGTTAGATTATCATATGAAAGCCCTTCGGAAACCTTTGAAGTAAATGCAATAGGAACAGCTAATTTGCTGGATGCAGTTAGATTGCTGGATAAACAATGTCAGATCATATTGATTACAACAGATAAGGTATATCATAATCATGAATGGGTTTATCCCTACAGGGAAAATGACAGGCTAGGAGGATACGATCCTTATAGTGCTAGCAAAGCATGTGCAGAGTTGGTGATAGATTCTTATAGAAATTCTTTTTTTAATTCAATTCATTATTCCAATCATAAAAAAGCGATCGCAGTTGCCCGTGCAGGAAATGTTATTGGAGGTGGCGATTGGGCAAAAGATAGGTTAATACCAGATATTGTGAGGGCACTGGCGAAAGATGAAACAATTCTCATTAGGAATCCTATGTCTGTACGACCATGGCAACATGTTTTAGAACCATTGTTTGGATATTTGCTATTGGGTTTAAAACTTGAGCAGCAGCCAATAGATTTTTCGCAGGCATATAATTTTGGACCAAATAGCGACAATACACTTCCGGTATTTGAAATGGTTCAACTTGCAATCAATGCTTGGGGAAGTGGTAATTATGAAATTGTTGAAGATAAAAATCAACCGCATGAAGCAGGGTTGTTAAAACTTGATATTAGCAAAGTGATAGCAGAAATGAATTGGAAACCCAATATGAACGCTGTTGAATCGGTTGAGCAAACAATAGACTGGTATAAAATATTTCATAATTCACCGAGTATGATTGTTGCATATACAGAAGAACAAATAATAAAATTTTCAAATGGCTAAAAATATCCTGCTTACAGGTGCAACTGGATTTATTGGCAGCCAAATACTGAATAGGTTAATAGAAAAAAATTATAAGGTTGTTATTCTTTTAAGGCCTACTTCAGATATCTGGAGAATTGCACATTTGAAAGATAATTTCACTTCCAAGATAATAGTTGATACAACTATTGAGTTTGATGATGTATTTAGAGAAAACAATATTGATACCATTATTCATGCAGCAACAGAATATGGAAGAACAACCCAGTTGTCATCAATCATTTTGGGTAATGTAATTTTCCCTATTAAGCTAATAGAAGCAGGATTAAGGAATGGGCTAAAAAAATTTATAAATACAGATACATTTTTATATAAATACCCACAATATGGTTCTTATTTAAAAAATTATACCGATTCGAAAAAAATATTCAAAGATTTTTTAATAGAATATAGCACCCAAATTCAAATAGATAGTTTACGTTTAGAACATCCTTATGGAGAATATGATTCTGAAGGTAAATTTGTATCTATGCTTATTAAGGAATTGCTACATAATAGGGAGAACATACTTTTTACATCTGGAGAGCAAAAAAGAGACTTTATATATGTGTTAGATGTTGTAGAAGCTTTTATAAAAGTATTGGAAAGCGACCTTACACCTGAAAATTATTTTTCCGAATATGAGGTGGGAACTGGAATTTCAATAAGTGTAAGGGAATTTGTAGAAAGAGTTGCTAAAGTTATACAATCAAATACCCGACTCGATTTTGGAGCTTTGCAAAACAGAGAAGGAGAAACACCTGATTCCAGTGCAGATATATCTAAATTATCTGCATTAGGTTGGGCTCCACAGTATAATATCGAAAGTGCACTTGCAAGAATAGTTAAAATTGAGAAAACAAGCTCGAAAAGACCTCAAATATAATAAGCAATGATCTTTTATGTTGATTGAAAAAAGTTAAGTAATCATTATAATATACATTTTTGAAAAAATTGACAATAGCTATTCCAACTTACAATGGAGCTAGAACTATAAAGAGAACTTTAGATAGCATACTGGGGCAGCCTTTCCCCAAAAATGAGGTAGATGTAATTGTATGTAACAATTATTCAACAGACAATACTGTTGAAATTCTACAACCTTTCCTATCCCAAATTATTTTATTTAATAATGATTCAAATCTTGGGGGAGACAGAAATTTTCAATTATGTGTAGATAGGTCTGAATCGGAATATGTATGGATTGTGGGAGATGATGATGTTTTGAAAGAAAATAGTATTACCGAAGTGTTGACTAAATTAAGCAACGATACCTATGCATGTGTTTTTGTAAATTATTCTTTGTATGATATAAAACTGCAAAAAGAAATTGTAGAAAAATTTATACCAATAAATCATGATATTGTAGCAAAGGGAATTAGCCAGTTTTTAGAGCATACTAATACTGCAGGTAATTTTTTGTCTTCTATAATTCATAATAAAGAATATTTTAAAAGTGTTAATTCAACAAAGTACTACGGTACATGTTTTCTTCAATTTGCTGTAATTATAGATTATGTAAATAACAACGACACTTTAATTATAGCCCAAGCTTTGGTAACTAATATGGGCGACTCAACAGACAGAGAGTTCAATGCTGGTGGTGTTTCGGTAAAAATTATTAGTAATTTATATACAATTGTTAAAACAGCTTCAAGCCAATATTTAGAATTTAATATCCGCCAGAAACTATTGAAATTAATTCATGAGACGTTAAAATATAAAATATTATCTGCAAAAAGACTTGGGCTCAAAGTTAAAATGAAACTCTTGAAAGAATTAATAAATAATTTTAGAGGTTATTGGTCCTTCTGGGTAATAGATATTCCAATATTACTGATACCTAATTTTGTAGTAACCTTTATATATAAAGTATATAGGGTAAAGTGGATAAATGCACTAATAAACCGAAATATTAAAATAAGATAACCTTAGTTGATTACTTTAATTTTTTTAAAAGAAAGAAAATAATATTCCTCTACTCCATAAATCATTAATATTGTAAAGGCATATCATTAATTAAAAACAAAGATTTTATTCCTGCTTCAAATTATTTTTTAGCATCATTGTACAAAGAAAAAACAATTTAATAAATGACTGAATTTAAAAACCTTAATGAAGATTTATATCAAAAATTATTTGAGGTTGCAAGTGCAAACAAAAGCCGAAAAATAGAACCTGGGGTAAATTATATACCTGTTACAGGAAAGGTTTTAGATGAAATGGATATTTTGCATAGTGTTGATGCCAGTCTTGATGGTTGGCTCACTGCAGGTAGATATGCTGAACAATTTGAGAAAGAATTAGCTAAATATTTTGGATCAAAAGCATCTTTTTTAGTTAATTCAGGATCTTCTGCCAATCTTTTGGCTTTCTATTCATTAACATCTCCAAAATTAGGAGACAGACAAATTAAGCCAGGGGATGAGGTAATTACAGTAGCAGCAGGATTTCCAACTACAGTTAATCCTATTATTCAATACGGTTGTATTCCTGTTTTTATAGATATAGATATTCCGACTTATAACATAAGGGCAGAATTAATAGAAGAAGCGATAACATCTAAAACAAAAGCCATCATGCTGGCTCATACTTTGGGTAATCCTTTTAATTTATCTGAAGTAATGCGTCTTGCAGCTAAGTATAATTTGTGGGTAATCGAAGATGATTGCGATTCTCTTGGTGCAACTTATGATGGCAAAAAAACAGGTACTTTTGGCGATCTTGCAACCCTTTCTTTTTATCCTGCTCATCATATTACAATGGGGGAGGGAGGTGCCGTATTGGTAAACAATCGTGATTTACGAATGCTAACACTTAGTTTTAGAGATTGGGGTAGAGATTGCTACTGTGACCCTGGAGTAGATAATACATGCCGTAAAAGATTTGACTGGTGCCTAGGGAATCTTCCTTGTGGGTATGATCACAAATATATTTACTCTCATATTGGGTTTAATTTAAAGGCTACAGATATGCAGGCGGCTATTGGTGTCAGCCAATTAAAAAAAGCAGACCATTTTATTGAAAGAAGAAGAGAAAATCACAAAGCGCTTGCCGAACGTTTGCAACAATTCAGCGAGCATTTTATATTGCCGGAAGCTACACCATTAAGTAACCCCAGCTGGTTTGGATACCTTATTACAATAAGAGATAGTAGTTCGCTTGATCGTAACAAACTCGTCCAATATCTGGAAGAAAATAAAATCGGCACAAGGTTACTATTTGGAGGTAACCTTTTAAAACAACCTGCTTATAGTAATATTGATCACAAAGTAATTGGCACTTTACAAAATACAGATACAGTGATGAATCGTTCTTTTTGGCTGGGGGTATGGCCGGGATTAGAAAATAATCACTTTGATTATATCGTAGATTGTATCGACAAATTCATAAAAAAATAATCAGATTTTTATATAACATTAGGGAAAGCCCCGATCAGACTTTTTTTCTATTTTAATAGTAGGGGTATAATAATATAATATAAATACAAATAACCAAGCAAAGGGAACTACAGGAACCTTATATCTGATAAGAGTTCCAAAATTAAAAGTATTTAGCCCTATAATTATTCCTAAAATAATAACATAATACAATGATAAGCGAGCAAAGAGGTCTTTTTTTATGAGCTGAAAGAGGTATATACCCTTCTTTGTTAGGGTCCATAAGGTAAATGCCAGAATAAAAAATGATTCAAGTGCGCTAAACAAAACAATTGGTTTCTTTACTTCCCAGATATGGGGCCTGAAATAAGTACTATAAAAACCAATGGGCATTTTTTTGAGTAAACCTACCGCCGATAATTCTATTTCTCCTATTTCAAAAGATGAGGTTTCTCCAAAATCATTATTATAATATTGCTGAAAATTATTGGACGTGTCTACAAATGATAAAACATAGGGGTTAAAGAAATCAATATTATAAATAAAGAGTGTTGATAAACACATTAATAAAATAATAACGAAGGACTTTGTAATTAAAGAATGCCTAAACATTATTCCTACAAATTGAAAAAATAAAAGAAGAAAGATAGAAATTAGAAATGCAACAATAACATAAAATTTTACTGTCAATATTAAGAAAGCATTTAAAATTAGAAAGAAAGTATTCCAAACCGCATTTCTTTTATGCATAATCTGATGAAAATTATAAAATATAAACCCAATACAGGAATAGCAAAGGGTTTCTTTATATATTGTAGAAGAGTAAAGTAAAAGAGTGGGCATAAAAAGAATAGAAATTGCAATCACTTTTTTTAAATGAGGGTATCTTTTGACAAGTACGGTATAAAATTTTAATTGTCCCACGATAGACATAAAACAAAATAAAAAATTTACCAATAAATATTTCCCCAGAGCAAATGGATAAAATATTGCACACAATTTAGAAATGAGAAAACTGGATTCCTGGCCTGCACCGTTTACGGTTCTAATTAAGTCATTGTCTAAACTTAGCTGGCTACTATAATACTCCACTGGGATGAATAGGTACTTAATATTTGAAATATCCTTTTTAAATAATTGAATCAGGTTCTGGCTTTCATTAAAATAGGAAATGGCATCCCCTATTTTCCAATAATAAACCGTGAGCAGACTCATTACAATAGCAGAAATTAATTTTAGACCAAAAAATATTTTTACCATTAAGTAAAAGCGCTTATCTCTATTTTTAAATATTACATATCGAATAAGAAAATATCCAATTAATGCATAAATAAAAAACAAGAAAAAGTCTGTATCGGATATCAAGTCGTTTAAATCATCCATATAATATCATTTCTAAAAATCTTATTTTCTTTTACCGGATTTAAAATTAGGGTTTTATGGAAGTTTGTTTTGCATATAAGTTTTTATGAAGAAGAAATTATATACAATTAAAAAATATTAGCGCTAAAGATATTAAACTATTGTTGTCTGAAAAAAGTAATAATAATTAGATGTTTCCCCTGAATAACCTATTTTAATCTATGAGGCTTACCCTTCTTTACTTTTATGACATTTTGTTCGAGGGTATTAAAATTTAACTAATATTGGTCTATGGGGCTTCTAATGCCGCATTATTATTTTTGTTAATTTCGCAGTTATAATTATTTTATGCAAACAATTCTCATTACCGGCGGAGCCGGCTTCATCGGATCTCATCTCACAAGGTTATTTGTAACTAAATATCCTCAGTATAAAATTGTTAATCTTGATGCGCTTACGTATGCGGGTAACTTAAGTAATCTGAAGGACATTGAGGATGCGCCTAATTATACATTTGTAAAAGGCGATATTACAGATATGGCGTTGGTTCAGCAGTTGTTTGCAGAGCATCAGTTTACAGGCGTTTTGCATTGTGCTGCCGAAAGTCATGTGGACCGTTCTATAACAGACCCGCTGGCTTTTGTAAGAACTAATGTTATGGGAACTTCAACACTTTTGCTGGCTGCAAAAGAAAGCTGGAAGGGAGATTTTACAAATAAACTCTTTTATCATATTTCAACCGATGAGGTATATGGCTCATTGGGTGAAACAGGGTTCTTTTATGAAAATACCGCTTATGACCCCCGCAGCCCTTACTCGGCTTCCAAAGCGTCGTCAGATCATTTTGTAAGGGCGTTTTACCATACTTATGGTTTGCCAATAAAAATATCCAACTGTAGTAATAATTATGGGCCTTACCATTTTCCTGAAAAATTAATACCGCTGAGCATTAATAATATTATCAACAACAAACCATTACCTATCTATGGTAAAGGTGAAAATATTAGAGATTGGTTGTTCGTTGAAGACCATGCAGGTGCAATTGACCTTATTTATCATAAAGGTATAATTGGAGAAACCTACAATATTGGCGGACATAACGAATGGACCAATATTGACCTGATAAAGGAATTATGCAGGCAAATGGATGCCAAATTGGGAAAACCAGCCGGTACATCCGAAAAATTGATTACTTATGTAACAGATCGTGCAGGACATGATATGAGGTATGCGATAGATGCTACCAAATTAAAAGAAGAATTAGGCTGGATGCCTTCATTACAATTTGAAGAAGGGTTATCTAAAACGATTGACTGGTATTTAAACAATCCGGAATGGTTAAATAATGTGGTGAGTGGAAATTATGCAGCATATTACGAAGATCAATATCATAAAAGATAAAAAATGAAAGGAATAATTCTTGCAGGCGGCTCCGGCACCAGGTTGTATCCCATTACAATGGGTATTAGTAAACAATTAATGCCTATTTATGACAAGCCCATGATCTATTATCCATTGAGCACTTTAATGCTTGCAGGAATAAAAGATATTTTGATTATTACAACTCCTGATGACCAAGCGCAGTTTATGCGATTGCTCGGAGATGGTAGTAAATGGGGCTGTAATATTCAATATGCTAAGCAGGAAGTTCCCAATGGATTAGCACAGGCTTTTGTGATTGGCGAAGAGTTTATAGGCAATGATAGTGTAGCACTTGTTTTGGGAGATAATATATTTTATGGCAGCGGCTTTAGTAAATTATTGCAAGAGGCAGCTAACCCGAAAGGAGCAGTCATTTTTGCATACCCTGTAAGTGATCCTGAAAGATATGGGGTGGTAGAGTTTGATGTTGATTTCAAAGCATTGAGTTTGGAGGAAAAGCCGGTTCAACCCAAAAGTAATTATGCGGTCCCAGGCTTATATTTTTATGACAATAGTGTGGTAAAAATAGCCAGGGAATTGAAACCAAGCCCTAGAGGAGAATATGAAATAACAGATGTAAACAAAGTTTATCTGGAAAATAAAAACTTGCAGGTAGCTGTTCTTGATAGGGGATTTGCATGGCTTGATACGGGTACATTCGATTCTTTGAGCGATGCAAGTGAATATGTGAGGGTAATAGAAAAAAGGCAAGGGCTAAAAATTGGATGTCCTGAGGAAATTGCGTGGAGAATGGGATTTATCTCGAAAGCGCAACTTGAAATGCTTGCTGAGGAGTTGAAAAAAAGTGGGTATGGGGAGTATTTAAAAATTCTTAAATAACTTAACTTTAGTGCCAATACATACTGTTTCCAGTTTATTTGGTAAATAGCATGTCTCTAATAATTCATACATCACTTCAATTTAAATTAATTTATG
>CANNJE010000012.1 GCA_947504605.1 Chitinophagaceae bacterium | reverse complement strand
TCAATGATCTCCAACGGAAATTTTGACGGATAAGCATAATGCAGGCGTATCCATTCCAATCCTTCCACATCTGCTAGTGCATGCATTAATTTGGGAAGTTCTCTTTTTTTATAAATATCCAGACCGTAGTATGTAAGCTCCTGTGCAATTAGCATGACCTCCTTCACCCCTCTTTGCACAAGCTTTTTAGCCTCATCCACCAGCGATTCTATCGGCCTGCTCACATGCGCACCCCGCATAAGTGGAATAGCACAAAAAGAACAAGTACGATTGCAACCCTCGCTTATTTTCATATAAGCATAATGCTGCGGAGTACTGAGCAATCTTTCTCCAATCAACTCCCCTTTATAATCTGCCTCAAATCTTTTTAACAGTTGAGGAAGTTCCATTGTTCCAAAAAAAGCATCCACTTCAGGTATCTCTGCTTCCAGGTTGTTTCTGTAGCGTTCGCTCAGACATCCTGTAACATAAACCTTATCCAGTTTACCTCGTTTCTTTAACTCCACATGATCCAGAATGGTATTGATACTCTCCTCTTTTGCCTTTTCAATAAAACCACAGGTATTAATGATCACAATATTGTGATCTCGTTTGGTACTCTCATGCACAGTATCTATCTCGTTGGCAAGCAATTGTCCGCTCAGCACTTCGCTGTCTACCATATTCTTGCTGCAACCCAGTGTAATGATGTTTACCTTGTCTCTTTTAATGCTTTTTGTCTTCATAATAAGACGGCAAAGGTAATAAAGATTGCCCTCAATAGAACCCTTTGTGAAACCTATAAAAAGGTTAGACAACAGCAATTTTTCACTTATTACATATACTATTTTTAAAAATTCACTTTTGTACGACATCCGATGTTTTAAAAAATTGTTATGTTTGACGCATGAATTGGAATGACAAAACCATGATAAGAGTAGCTATTTTAGATTTATATGAAGGAGCCGACAACCAGGGAATGAGGTGTATCCGTGAAATTTTAAACCAATTCGCAGAATACAATCAATTGGAAATCCAGAGAGATGAATTTGAAGTAAGGATAAAAAAAGAAGTTCCTGATTTATCATATGATATTTATATCTCCAGCGGAGGGCCTGGTAGCCCACTCGAAAGTGAAGGCAGCGAATGGGAAAATATTTATTTCGACTGGCTGAGAAATATTGAAAAACATAATGCCAACGAAGCACATGTAACCAAAAAACAGGCATTTTTTATTTGCCATTCATTTCAACTGGTTTGCAGGTATTATAAAATTGCAGAAGTATCAAAAAGAAAAAGTACTTCCTTTGGCGTATTCCCAATGCATTGCCTGCAGAGTGCAGAAAATGAGCCAATTTTTGACGGATTAACCAATCCTTTTTATGCAGTAGACAGTAGGGATTACCAGGTAACCAGTCCCAATCATAATACTATAAAACGGATGGGCGCTACTATTCTTGCAATTGAAAAAAATAGACCACATGTTGCACTCGAAAGAGCCATCATGGCCATTAGATTCAACGAAAACATGTTTGGCACACAGTTTCATCCCGAAGCAGATGCCGTGGGTATGACCCTTTACCTGCTCAAAGAAGATAAGAAAAAAACAGTAATAGAAAACCATGGAGAAGCCAAATGGAAATCCATGATAGAACAATTAAATGATCCGGATAAGATTGTTTATACCTATGCGCATGTATTACCCAATTTCCTACAACATGCAGTAAATAAAATGCATCCGGTAGAACTTTAATCCTTTATAAAAAGGAATTACTGATAACTGAAAATTGATACTGCTTTAACGCAAAATGTCCGGTTAATAGAATTCGTTGGTTTAATCATTTATTAGTTCCCTGCCAACCTTAGGCAGGTTGCTTTCTTTTCGCTATTTTTAGCTTAGAATCTATAAATTCCCACTTATGCAAAAAGAGTTAAGAAAGTCATTTAATGCTCAATTCACCGAAGAGAAGTACAGTCGGTATATGCAAAAAGTGGAAGCATTACATCCAGGCGCTCTTGATTTTAGAAATGCCGAAACACCCATTTTTATCCCGAAAGATTTCACAAAAAAAATGCTGGATGCATGTGAAGATATTTTAGATGTAATTACTGCAGATAATTTTAAAACACTTACAGACAGAAGTATACCCCAAAACATTTTAGTACCCGGCGAAGACCAGCATCCACAATGCCTCGTTTTTGATTTCGGCATTTGCGAAAACAAAGAAGGAGCAATGGAACCTCAACTTATAGAAATGCAGGGATTCCCTTCACTCTTTGCCTTTCAGGTATTTCACAGTGAACTGACTGCCGAATACGCAAACTTGCCGGACACCCATTCTTCTTACTTGAATGAGTACAACAAAGAAACTTATATAGAATTACTAAAGGAAATTATACTGGGTAAAGAACAGCCCGAAAACGTGATCCTGCTTGAAATATTTCCGGAGAAACAAAAAACTAGAATTGATTTTTATTGCACAGAAAAAATATTAGGCATCAAAACGGTTTGCCTTACCAAATTAATAGCCGAAGGCGAACATTTATTTTACCTGAAGGATGGAATAAAAACACCCATCAACAGAATTTATAACCGCCTTATTTTTGATGACCTTCATCAACAGGAAGGATTGGAAAACATCATTGACCTTACAAAAAAATATGCTGTAGAATGGGTACCGCATCCGAACTGGTTTTACCGAATCAGTAAATTCACGTTGCCCTTTATTGATAATCCATATGTACCTGAAACATTTTTCCTAAACGAACTAACCCAACCATTACCACTTTCTGAATATGTTTTAAAACCCCTTTTCTCTTTTGCAGGTATGGGCGTGGTTATTGATGTAACACAGGCAGACATTGATGCGATTGCAGATCCGGAAAACTGGATATTACAGCGTAAAGTAAATTATGCACCCATCATAGAAACAATGGATGAACCAGCAAAAGCGGAAATTCGTTTATTTTATTTTTGGAAAGAAAATGAAAAAAGACCGGTTGCTGTGCACAACCTTTCAAGACTAAGCAAAGGAAAAATGATAGGCACCCGCTACAACAAAGACAAAACATGGGTAGGTGGAAGCGTCGCTTTTTTTGAGAAACTTTAATCAATAAACCTCCTTTTTTATGAAAAATGGATTAAGTCGTTTTGAATTTTATTTGCAAAAAATAGAGTTACTGATGCAGCTGGCAACCAAAGAACAAAACCCTGCACTTTTCCTTTATAAAAATGATGCCCGCACTTTACTATTTATGTTGGAAGCATTGAGCAGATTATATGGCAATCTCCATAACAAAAAAAAATTCTTTGATATTGAAGAACATTTCAAATTACTGGAAGATGGTATTGGCGTCATAGATTATTACGATTATTACACTAAAATATTCTTAGCTCATCCAACAGTCCCAGTCCATATCCGGGAATATATGGAGGGGCAAACAAGAGAAAAAATTCAACATTTAAATGACTTGCTCAGCATCAATGGCTGGCTTGGTGAAGATGCCGTTCGAATAAATAAATTAAGAAAAAAACTAGACAAAGCTGATTGGCTTCACCCAAAAGAAGAAGTTAAAGGCATCAGTGAATTTTACGAAGACGAAATAAAACAAATCAAAAAATTTGTAAAAGCAAATAGGGGCCAATTTACTGAAATGGAATCGCAGGTGCATGAATTAAGACGAAATATTAGGTGGCTAAGCATCTACCCCCAGGCTTTGCAGGGTATGATTCAAATGAACGATTGCGGAATAACGGAAAAACTTTCTGAAAAATACCTGAAACCTGAAATTGTAAATTCCAAGTACAATATAATGCCGGATACAGGAATCAATACCTGGTTTATCCTTTTCGAAAAAAATTATTTTCTTGCACTGAGCTGGCTGATTGCCGAAACTGGCAGACTAAAAGATGAAGGATTGCAGAACTATGCGGTAATGGAAGCTTTACAACAAACCGAAAACTTAGACCGCAAAGATGCCTACAAAAAGTCTTTTGAAATTTTGGGGATTCCAACAAATACAATTGATAAAATCCTTTCTGATGCTTTGGAAATTACCAATCGCTTTATTATGGAAGGAAATTTTGATAACCTGATAGCAGGACTGGCTCATACCAAAAAAGCCAAGGAAGTATAAATAAAAATATCCAAATAATAAATTGGTTCACACAAAACTAATTTACAAACCACCACCTGATTCCAAAACGGATAATCATACCCTGTGTTGGAATATGAGGGGCTGAAAAATTATTGTCAACAAAACCAAAGCCATTTTTAAAACTCATGGTATTCAGGTTTTCTGAACGAAGAAATCCCGTAAAACTTTTTATCCTGAAATGTAGAAATGCACTTACATCAGGAAGATTCTTTAATGTAAGCGTATCCTGGGGTGTAAATTGCCCAACCAATGGCGAATAGTTATTGGCTTTATAAGGAGTATAATACCTTACTTCAATACCAGTGCTCAAACTTAGATTCTTAAAGAAATTACCTTCGTAGGCGATCCTGCTCCTTGTATAAAGCAATGGAACTTTAATGGCTGCTGCGGCATCTGTTTGCTGTAAAGTTGCATCAAGGTACCAGTTCCACCTTTTGGTTAGCTTTATTTTTTTGGACGCAGATACCTGTAAAATATTAATCAGCTTGCTGCTCTGCGTAGTTTGGTAATAATTATAAAAATAACTGTAGTTCGATATCAGGTGATTGGCAAAACCCAGTTGCACAAATGGATTGGTAGCCGTTGCTCCAAATGAAGTAATATTTTCTTTATTAAAATTATTGATATTGCCCAGGTTAAAGGAAGATCTTTCATCAAATATAAATGAAGGGGTTCTGTTGGTATTGCTAAAATACAATCGAATATCGCCCAGCTTTTTATTTAAAAAACGACTTAGACTGGCCGCTACAGTATAATCCCCTCCGTTTAACCCATTCAGGTAAAACGCTCCCTTGAGCTGCATATCCCATAATTTATTACGGGTACGGTTGCGGTATTCGCCATGTAATTTGATATTATAAAAACTAGCCTCTCCGTTTTTAATAGTCGCCTTTAAATTTTGAATGGTTGCTCCTGCTTTAAAAAACTGTGCCGGATTTTTCGGATCAGGAAATTGAATAAGTGAAAAATCATTTTCAATTACTTTCCATTTTTCAGCATAAGAAATGGTATCTGGCTTTTGTAGAATCTTAATATCATACCAATCATCATACAATACAGAATCGGGAGCCACATCCTTGAAATTATATTTATAGGAACTGTAAGTGATACTATGCTGAACCCTTAACCTGGGATAAAAAAGATATTCGGTTGTAGAATCATTTACAGCTATAGAATCTTTTTTACCAAGGTCATAACTCTGCTGTAGAAAAATACTGGAGTTCTTATAAATATTACCTGTTCTGATATTGGTGGAAAATGGGTTTTGAAAAAACTGAGATGCATTTCCCATGTTAACATCAATTCCAAACCTGTCTTTGGTATTGGGATTTAATAAAAAAGAATCATTGACGATCCCTCCGTTTTCAGAAGCCCTGATGGTATTACTTACCAAAACAAAATAAGCATTGTATCTTTTCTTTTTTCCCTGATAGCTGGAAAAAAATCGAACATTGTTGTGGTTATTATTCTGATTAATAAACAGACCTGGTGCATTAATTAACCGATAATCAAAACCAGCATTAAAATTGGGTTTTATATTTTGGGTATGCTGCGCCTGTATCATCTGTTCTTTGCCGGAAGCCAGTTGGTAACCAAGCAATGAAAATGGACGGGTTGTTTTATAAAACTTCGTGTCTTCAATTGTAAACTTATAAATATCAAAAGCATGAAAACCTGCGTCCCATCCTGCTTTGTCGAAAGGTTTATATATTAACGGAAATGCTGCTGCACCGTTATTCCCCAGATACTGATAGGAACTGGGTACCGAAAAATACTTATCAAAATCATTTACGGCAGAATCTAATGAATACCGTTTGATGGCGTCAAGGTAACGATAGCTAATGGTAATAGAATCTTTAAGATCATCCCGCTGCTGAAAACCGGTAGAGTCCTTTTTTTGAACAATATTTCTATTGGTAATTGTAGTATTACCTCTTGTAACCGGCATAGGATCTTCCTGCGCAAACGCAGTATTGACTAGACCAAAAAAGATGATTCCGAAAAAAACTTTTTTCATTACGTGATTATAACTGTGCAATCATTTCTTTAAAGATATGCGTAAGTTTTGGCTCTGCTTCCTTTGCAGCCTGCAACACCTCTTCATGGGTAATTACATTTTCAACATCCCTGATACCAAGATCTGTAATAACACTTATTGCAAATACCGGAATACCCATATGTACCGCTGCAATGGCTTCCTGCACCGTACTCATCCCCACTGCATCTGCACCCAATACATGCACCATATGATACTCAGCCCTGGTTTCAAAAGTGGGACCCGTTACTCCTATATAAACCCCTTTTTTAAGATCGTACCCTGCTGCATCCCCTATGGCTTTTGCCTGATTAATCAAATCCTTTTTGTAGGGTTCACTCATATCTGGGAAACGAGTTCCCAGTTCATCTATATTTTTACCTATTAAAGGATTTACCTGAAACTGACTGATATGATCGGTAATGATCATCAAATCGCCCACTTTAAAATTAGGGTTTGTTCCGCCAGCTGCATTGCTGAGCATCAATTGTTTTATTCCCAGCATTTTCATTACCCTTATTGGAAATACAATTTCCTGTGCATCATACCCCTCATAAAAATGAAAACGACCAGCCATCACCACCACTTTTTTTCCAGACAGTTCACCAAAAATCAATTTTCCACTATGCCCTTTTACGGTACTAACAGGAAAATGGGGTATAGCTGTATAGGGAATTTCATTTTCTATAGTAATCTCCTGAGTAAAACTTCCCAACCCACTACCTAACACGATGCCTGCCTCAGGCGCAGTACTAATAATACTTTTAATGTATGCAGTTGCTTCATTAATTTTTGTCATCATATATAATTCAATTCTAAGGTTTGAACGTACAAAAATAAGATAATTGAAACATGGTTGAATGGGAATCACTGGAATTCGCAGTTTTTTATGAAATCAGTTACTACTTTTATTAAATGCTAACTGCTTTTAACCACTGAACTTTTATCCCTTCCAGCATCGAAGATGAGCCACTATTCTGCACTACAGAAATAAAATTGAATGCAAATTTGGAATGGCAATTCCTATTAAATCAATCTGTTTGAATTATTGCTTTTTTGCCTTAAAGACCTATTGTCTTTTTATTTATCTTCGCCAAAATTTTTACGACATGAATCTCCACGAATACCAGGCTAAAAGTCTTTTGAAGAAATACAATGTTCCTGTTCAGGAAGGGATTGCTTGTAACACTCCCGGCGAAGCTGAGGAAGCATACAGGCAAATACATACCCAGTATAGCAGCAAGTTTGCTGTAGTTAAAGCACAGATTCATGCGGGTGGCCGTGGAAAAGGAACCATCGTTGGTAAAGACCAACGTGGCGTTGCGGTAGGAAAAAGTTCAGAAGATGTGGTAAGAATAGCAGGCAATCTGCTCGGTGGTACATTGGTAACTATTCAAACTGGTCCTGCCGGAAAAGTGGTTAATAAAGTATTGGTTGCTCAAGATGTATATTATGAAGGACCAAATCCTGTAAAAGAATTTTACCTCTCTATCTTACTTGACAGAACAAAAGGACAAAATGTGATCATGTACAGTACCGAAGGCGGTATGAATATCGAAGATGTAGCGCATGATACACCCGAAAAAATATTCAAAGAATGGGTACACCCTGCAGGTGTACTGGAAGCATTCCAGGCTCGTAAAATTGCTTTTAACCTTGGCCTTAGCGGCGAGGCAATGAAAAACTGCGTAAAATTTGTTATTAATTTATACAACGCATATGTTGGACTTGATTGTGGTATGCTTGAAATTAACCCACTGTTCAAAACCAGTGATGAAAAAATCATTGCGGTAGATTGTAAAATGAATGTAGACGATAATGCTTTGATGCGTCACCCCGATGTTGCGGCATTAAGAGATATCAGCGAAGAAGATCCTACAGAAGTAGAAGCAGGTAAATTCAATTTAAACTTTGTAAAACTGGATGGTAATGTTGGTTGTATGGTAAATGGTGCTGGCCTAGCAATGGCTACCATGGATATGATCAAATTGAGTGGTGGTGAACCTGCCAACTTCCTGGATGTGGGCGGTACTGCCAATGCTCAAACAGTGGAAGCAGGTTTCCGTATCATTTTAAAAGATCCAAAAGTAAAAGCAATCCTCATTAATATCTTTGGAGGTATCGTTCGTTGCGATCGTGTAGCCCAGGGCGTTATTGATGCTTATACCAGTATTGGTAATATCAACATCCCCATCATTGTTCGCCTTCAGGGTACCAATGCCGATGTTGCAAAAAAATTAATCGACGAAAGCGGATTAAAAGTACAAAGCGCTATTTTACTGAGCGAAGCAGCAGCGCTGGTTAATAAAGCAGTAGCTTAATAAATCTAAGCTCAAATGCATAATAAAAGGGTCCATCTTTAAAAGATGGGCCCTTTTATATAATAAATACTTCGGGTAAGTGTCCAAAATAACCTTGGCTAAACCCCCATTACCTTCATCCATCCTTCGTTCATCCTTCGTCTAACCATTCTATTTGTAGCATTAAATACAAAACACAAAAAGAAATGGTCAAGAAAATAAAGGACTCCCCCTATTTTGCAAAGTAAACAGCAAATCACAATCATCAGAATCTTTCAATAAAAAATTGGTCATATTTTACTCATATAAATCATTCACATCAGCCTTACTAATCTCATAAAACAATGCTCCCATTTTTTCAGTTATAGCCTTAAAGTACCGTTCCCCTTTTTCTTTCGTTGCCTTTGCCGGATTCCCCACACCGGTATCTGCTGTTATCTGACTCCATTTTCTTTCTGCCCACACAAACCCTTCCGAAAAAGAAGGAATCTTATTTTTTTTCTCCTTACCGGCTCCCCATTTTTCTTTGGGTAATACCAATCCGGGTTTTAAATACAACAACAAACTGGTTTCCATTTCATCTGCATGATCGCCGGGTTCATCAAAAAATAATTTTCTATCCACAGCATTAAAACAAAAACTTACACAAATAAACATGGATGGATATTTTAATCCAAGTTCTCTTATCATCGGTTTAAAATCATTTCCCCCATGACAATTAAAGATTAATAATTTATTCAATCCCTGCCTGTTAAGTGTTTCTACAATATCACATAAAATGGCAAACTGTGTGCTGGGATTTAAATTAATATCCAGATAAATATCAGACTGGCCTGTATTAACGCCAAAAGGGATACTGGGCATAACCACTACTTTGGCTCCATTATCCCAAGCTATTTGGGCAGATGCTGCCGCTAACTCATCGGCTTCTATTACATCGGTCCCATAAGGCAAGTGATAATTATGCGCTTCTGTTGCTCCCCATGGAAGTATCGCTAATTCAAATCGCTCCTGTTTAAGGACGCTCCAATTTGTTTCTGCTAGAATAAATGGTCGCATGTTTTTATTTTATATACTGCAAATATAGAAAAGCACTTTCACTCCGTTAAGACCAATTGTACTATATTTATCCATCAAAAAAATAAATCTAAAAGCTATGTTAAGCAATAACGATATTTTAAAAAAATTACGGGTAGCATTGTCGCTCCACAATGAAGACATTATTCAAATACTCGAATTGGTTGATTTTAAAATTACCAAAGGAGCTTTAGGTGATCTTTTTAGAAACGAAGACCATCCGGGTTATGTAGAAGCCGGTGACCAAATATTGCGTAATTTTCTAAATGGCCTTATTATTTATAAAAGAGGTCGTTTACCCGAACCAAAAGTGATGCCCAAAGAAGAAAATGACGTTCCTGGAAATGAAAGAAAAGACCGGTTATAATGAATGAAATTATAGGATGGCATTTAAAAAATATGTATAAACAGCATTCAATTAAAAAAACTGCAGGTAAAATAACCTGCAGTTTTTTTTTGAGGGAGGACAATATTTTTTTTATAATGGATCTTTTTCAAAACAGTAAATCTTAAAAATTCGTTCATCCCTTTTTTACGTTTCCCTTCATTAATTAAACAAATACACCAAAAAACAATAGGCTTTACTGAATGATTTCCTTTATTCTTAATAAACTAATTTTGCAGCATGAAAAGCATCACCCTTAATAAGAACATTAGTCGCAGAGTTGAAACTGGTCACCCCTGGATATTTGCTAATGAAGTAAATACAGGAAAAGAAAAAGATACTGCGGCAAAACCCGGCGAAATCGTAGACGTATATACTTTTGATAAAGTTTTTATAGGAAGAGGTTATTATAATCCCCAATCGCAAATTTCGGTTCGTTTGCTTACAAGGGATAAAAATGAACAGATTGACGATGCCTTTTTTTACAATAGAATAAAACAAGCCTGGGCTTACCGGCAAAAAATTGGCTACTCCGAAAACTGCCGACTTATATTTGGAGAAGCTGACGATATTCCACAACTCATTATTGATAAATTCAATAACTATTTTGTAATACAAACATTGGCATTGGGTATTGATGTTTGGAAACCTGCTATCGTTAAAGCTTTAAATGAACTTTTTACACCAAAAGGAATTTATGAGCGCAATGATGTTCCTGTAAGAGAATTGGAAGGAATGGAACAACAAAAAGGATTTCTGTCAGAGCCCTTTGATACCAATATTATAATTAATGAAAACGGCATTAAGTTTAATGTAGATATTTTGAATGGTCAAAAGACAGGCTATTTTTTAGACCAGCAGGATAACCGCCGTGCCATTCAGCATATAGTAAAAGACGCAGATGTATTAGGAGCATTTTGCTATACAGGTTCATTTGAAATAAGTGCTGCACATTATGGTGCCAAATCAGTATTAGGATTGGATATATCTCAAAATGCCATTGATATGTGTAACAAAAATGCAGCACTCAATGGACTGGAAAAAATATGCAAATTTGAATGTGTAAATGCTTTTGATGTTTTAAAAACATGGACCAAAGAAGAAAAACGCTGGGATGTGGTAATGCTGGATCCACCATCCTTTACAAAAAGCCGCAGCAGTATTGACAAAGCTGTTAGCGGATACAAAGAAATTAATTTACGAGGTATAAAATTGGTGAAGCCGGGTGGATTTCTGGTAACATCCAGTTGTACCAATCTCGTGCAACCAGAATTATTTTTAGACATTATTCAAATGGCTGCCAAAGATGCAAAACGAAAAATAAGACAAGTGGTTTTTAATGCACAAAGCGCCGACCACCCCATCATAAGAGGTCAGGAGAATACACACTATTTAAAATTTTTAATTGTGCAGGTTTTGTAAAGGAGGTCTGGTTGCCTGACAGACTTTTTTACATTTTATAGATCCAGTTGAGGAAGCAGGCTGTCAAGGTTCATCTCCTCTTCTTCCAATGCCCTGAGTGAACTGTTCTGAAGGACCGTACCTAATTTTCTAAGATCAAATTTTTCTGAAAATTTAGAATATGCGTTTCGTATCATAGAAAACAATTCGTTCTTATCTATTATATCATCCAGATCTATCACATAAGTATCCTGTGCTACATATTCCAGTACTACCTGCTCGTTTAATGTAAAAACGCAGGTAAATCTACACGCAATACCTTTTTTTGTAGGAGACCTTTTTCGTTGCACATCCAAATAAGTATGGTCTGAATAATACTCGTCAGCTACAGTCGGCACAATTGGCGCCGAATATTCCCATTTACTTACAACAAGCTCTGTTTGTTCTATCATTACTAATGTTGAATTGGTTTTGCCTAAAACTAAATAATTTTTTGCCATTAGAAAGATAAATAAATCCAAATCTTTGATCTTTCTATTTACTTAAATTGCAGTAAACTATTTAACTATGCAGTTTCGTGATGCTACGATGAATGATCTTCCTGTGATTGTAGATATTTACAATGCTACCATTCCCGAAAGAATGGTAACTGGCGATACAGAAGCAGTTACTGTGGCTGACAAAACTCCCTGGTTTGATGCACACAACTCTTTTACAAGACCCTTATGGATGGTGGAAGTCGACAACCAGGTTATTGGCTGGGTTAGTTATAATAATTTTTATAGTATGCCTACTTATAATGGCAGAAATAAGCATCTACCTTCAAGAACATATAAGAGGCAAAGGATATGGCTAAAAAATACTGAACCATTGTATAGCCGCTGCAAGTAGTTTGCAAATACATACCCTTTTAGGCATTATATTCAGCCACAACAATCAGAGCATTTAATTGTTTAAAAATACAGGGTTTGAAGAATGGGGAATGCTTAAAGAAATTGCTGTAATGGATGAAAAGAATTAAAGTGTTGTTATATTAGTATTTAAAATAAAATAAGTATGATTTCCGTATCATTTACCCCTTTCCCAGAATTAACCACCGAAAGATTATTGCTTAGGGCCATCACTTCAGATGATAGTTCTCAGGTATTTAGACTTAGGTCGGAAGATGCAACTTTGAAATATATAGAGCGGGCGCCTTTATCATCGATAGAAGAAGCAAACACTTTAGTAAACAGAATGATACAGGACCGTGCCATGAATGACGGCATAACCTGGGCGCTTGTCCTGAAAAATGCACCCAACACAATGATTGGTAGTATTGGATTTTGGCGGCTTATCAAAGAACACTACCGGGCAGAAATCGGTTATATGTTATTGCCGGAATACTGGAGAAATGGATATATGAAAGAAGCATTAAAAGCCGTTATTGATTATGGTTTTAAAGAGATGAAATTACATAGTATTGAAGCCAATGTTAATCCAAAAAATGAAGCTTCAATAACTCTCTTAAAAAGCCAGGGCTTTATTAAGGAAGCCCATTTTAAAGAGAACTATTATTTTAACGGACAGTTTTTAGATTCCTATATCTATTCTTTAATCAAGCCTAGAGCATTTGATTAAATTCATTTGGGTATTAATTTTGCTATATACCCATATAAACAAAATATCATGAAAAATACATTCCGCTTTTTACCCCTACTGCTGTTAATGTTTTTAAATTCCTGCCTCAAGGATGAAGGGAATACTACAGCACCGATTGCTCAATCCTATGTTGCACAATTAGCAGGAACCAACGCCATTCCTTCCAACTCATCCTCCGCAAACAGCATCTTAAACGGAATTTACAACAGCAACACACAAACATTCAACTTTACGCTTAAATATACAGGCATCAATCCTGCTTTATGGAATATTCATCAGGGTGCAGCCGGAGAAAATGGGCCAATCCTTTTTGATTTGGGAAATATCTCTCCCTCTCCATATACTGGAAGCATAACGCTGAGTACTGCACAACTAGCAGCATTAAATGCAGGACTATTGTATATAAATATTGCTTCAGCAGGATTCCCCGATGGAGAAATCAGAGGCCAGATTATTAAACATTAAAAAAGCCCTGCTGAAATATCAACAAGGCTTTTTTATTATTTTTTGGACCTATCGTTTGGGAAAATTTCTCTTATCATTTGTGGCTGGCTTCATGGTAGCCTTTGGAGCAGCGCCATTATCTTTTTTATCAGCGGGCTTTTTCTCAGCCGGTGTTTTTGCTTTACCAGTATCTGGTGAAACACTGGAAGGATCTTCATCCAAATAATCATTGGCATCCCCGTTTCCATTTTCCTCAGTTAAGCTATCTCCTTTATTTACAATGTCCGCAAAATTGATATCCGCATAAATAGGATCATTTAATAATTCTGCAGGGGCATCAAAAGTTTCCTGCCTTGTTAATGGAATTTTTCTATCCGCATAAACCTTGCTCATAAATATACCCCATTTAGGCGCAGCCATTTCAGAACCACCCGCATTGGATTTATAGATCGGTATAAAAGGATCGCCACAACCAACCCAAGTACCTGCCAACAATTCTGGTGTATAACCAATAAACCAACCATCTGTATTAGCATCGGTCGTTCCTGTTTTACCGGCTTTTTGTACAGGAATATCGTATGAATTTAATCCCCTTGCAGTACCAATCTGCACAACACCCTCCATAATCTTCACCATGGTATATGCATCCGCTTCCCCAATTACCTGCTTACTTTGTGCAACAGGAAATTCATGTAAAAGATTGCCATTTTTATCTTCAATCCTTGTAACATACACCGGCGTAGTATTGTATCCTTTATTAGGGAACATGGTATAAGCCTGCAACATCTGCATCATTGGAATATCTGCCGTACCTAAAGCAATAGAAGGATAAGGCGGAAGATTGGCTGTGATACCAATTTGTTTTGAAAACTCAATGGTGCGGCTAACCCCAACCGTTGCCATCAAATGCCATGCAGCAACGTTTCTTGAAAAAGCAAGACAATTGGCCATTGTACCACCACCGCCACTGCTGATGGTTTTACCTCCCAACGTAAGGGGCTCTCCTGAAATTTGAGTTTCGGGAGTATACCCTGCATCCGTTACAGCAAGTGTATATAAAATTGGCTTAAACGTAGATCCTACCTGACGTTGCGCTGTCACATGGTCGTACTTAAACCACTTATAATTAATACCTCCAACCCATGCTTTTATTTCGCCCGTTTTCGGATCCATAGCCACAAAAGACGTTTGCAATAATTGCTTATGGTATTTAATAGAGTCTATCGGCGTCATTACCGTATCCATCTCATGCTTTTCATTTCCCGTCCATGAAAATATTTTCATCCGCACAGGTACTTCAAATGATTTACGGATGGTTTCTTCATCTGCTTCATCTGCCTTCATTAATTTCCATCTTTCAGATTGTTTCATGGCATTTTCCACAATATTTTCATGCCCCTTCCATAAATTCTTTCTTATCTTAAAATAATTATCCAGTTTCTTTTGTACCACCGGCATATGTTTCTCTACAGCCTCTTCTGCATAACGCTGCATTCTCGAATCAATGGTTGTATAAATTTTTAACCCATCCCTGTAAAGATTATAAGGTTCGCCTGTATGCGTATTGGTATTTTTATTACACCAGTCTTTCAATACATCCAATAAAACCCTTCGGTAATAGGGAGCAATGCCTACTACTTCATCAATTGGTTTATAATTGGTAATAAGCGGTTTGGCTTTTAACCTAGTAGCTTCTTCAGGCGTAATAAATTTTTGCTTCGCCACCGCCATCTGGTTGATTACGGTATTCCTCCTATCTATGGAATTTTTGGCGTGCCTGATCGGTTCGTAAATAGAAGGACCTTTCAACATACCAATCAGTACTGCAGCCTCCTCAATTTTAAGATCCTTTGGTTCTTTTTGAAAATAAGTACGGCTCGCATTTCTAATGCCATAGATATTACCCCAGGGAGCTCGATTAAGATAAAGTGCGATAATTTCTTCTTTGGTAAAATTGCGTTCCAACTTTACTGCTACAATCCACTCTTTTAATTTTTGCACACCTCTTGTCAATATATTTCCTCTACCCTGCCCCAACATCATTTTTGCCAATTGTTGTGTAATGGTACTACCGCCACCCTGTGTACCTGCAGTAAATACGACCCTCGCCAACGCCTGAGCATCAATACCAGAGTGCTCGTAAAACCTTTCATCTTCTGTTGCAATTAATGCATTGATAACATTGGGTGATATTTCCTGATATTTTACTTCGCTCCGGTTTTCACTGTAAAATTTACCCATCAGCAATCCATCTGCACTGATGATTTCACTGGCCAAATCTGCCTCCGGATTTTCAAGTTCCTGCACCGATGGCATCTTTCCAAATAAACCAAAATTGGCACAAAGAAAAAGAAGTATCACAAAAGCAAAGCCACCAAAAAACAGCCGCCACAATATTTGAACAGAACGCTTCATTGAATTAAAATTAATTTACGAAATGAGAATGGGTAAGGATTAAAATTTATTTCCAAAAGTTAAATTCAGTATCTGCCTGTATCCATCAATATCTTTATTTGTTTTTAGCAATTGCAGGTTACTTTCAGAAATAATCAGGAATGAATATTTATTAACCTGCAGCCAGGAGACTTCCTTAGGCGCAGCCTTTTTTATTTTATCATAATATTTTATAGCAGCCTCGGCATCCTCAAAAGTTGCAAATACCAGCAAAGATCTTTCTGCATCTAAAACGTCTTTGTTGATTACAAGGTTTTGTGTTAGATAGCTCTCCTTATTAAAACGGGCAAAGGCATTTTTTGCCTCATTCACATAAACCCCATCCACTTTATTAAGTAGCATTACAACATAATGTTTTAACTCGGGTTGAATACTAAATCCAGCCTTTATCATGACGGGTTTCACTGCGGTAGTATCTCTTGTAGTAATGGGTTTAATTGTTGGTACTACTTTTACAGGCACTACTGCTATGGGTGCTGCTACAACTGTTTTTTGTGCAGGTTTTTCATCCGAAATAATAATTTTATCTTCTTCCTTCCTGGTTACTTCAAGTTTGGTCAGATAGTCCTCTATTTCTTTTCTTCTACCCAATACTTCAATTAAAGTAGTTGCTTTTTCTTTTAATAAAGATTCAGGATAAAGTTTCTGCAGATTTTGCAATACCAAAATTGCATTGCTATCCTGCCTTTCTTTAATAAGATGAACGGCTTCAATATACAGCAGTTGCGGAGTCCAGTAATTACTTCCATAAATACTATCTGCCTTTTGCTTCGATTCTATTGCTTCTGCAAAACGACCTTCAATAAAAAGATTGTAAATGGCTTCATATCTTGCCGTTACTTCCGGATTTTTAGCATTGGGTTGCAACAATGAAGGATTCTGCAATAAGGTAGCCGATTTGGATCCCGCATGTTTTGTGGTAAGCAGATTTTTATAATAATTAGCCTGTGTAGTATTACCCAGTTTTGAATAACAGAAATACAATCCTAAATAAGCTTCTGCTTCATCTTGATGTTTAGGAAAGCGGGCAAGGTATTCATCATATTTATCAATCGCTACTGCATATTCCTGTAACTCATTTTGAAATATTTTACCCATTTCCAAAAGGCTGCTGGCAATAATCCCGTAACTGCTATCCAGTTTTTCTGAAGTCAACGGAAGATCCGCCATCATTACATCATAATTAAGAACCACTTCAGACACAGCTGTAGTTACAGAATCCGGAGGAATCACTCCCAATCCAGGATCTCCACCAGGCCCTTGATTCATATTATTGACAACCGCAGCTTTTTTTCTTCTCCAATTATCTGCATTCGTTCTTTTTCCCCATTTGCGGGTAAAATCAGCCACGCCTTTAGACCTTAAACTATTGTTATAAAAATACCATTCGCCTTTGCTGTTATTTTCAAACAGATCTGTATTCTCCTGTTTGCCATTACTAAATGTAATAGGCTGACTGCCATCATTGGTATCTTCTTCTTTTAAACCCTTTTCCTTGCGCAGTTTTTTTAATAATTTTTTCACGTATGCATCTCTTTCCGCAGGCGACAACGCTGCGATGCGTTGCAAACTATCTTCCCTTTCTATAGATTCAATTTTCTGAACCAGTTTTGCCAGCGTTTCTTTACGATCACCTAATTCCTTTTCATTCACATAATCTTCTGTGGATGTCAACTGAAGACTGTCATAATAGGCATACGCTTCTTTAAATTTAGCTTGGCTGTATGCGATGTTCCCCAACTGAAAAAAACTTTTATTCCGGTAAGCAGGATTATTGTTATTGTACTTTATGGCTTTTTGCAGATAAACCACACTGTTAACGGTATCAGGTTTTTGTATGGATAGTTGTGCCGCAGAATAGTAAATAATATCCCGATAGTTTTCAAAACGGCCCTTTTTAGCCATTTTTAGAAGGTTATCAATACTATTATCCAGTTGTTTTGGATCCGAATTGTTACGAAGCATTTTTGCATCATTTAACCTTGCATTAATGTCCATCACAAGATCTGTAGTATGTTTAGATGCTTTATCATAATAGGATGAAGCCTTATCAAACTGTCCGTTCATTTCATTCAACTGCGCCAGTAAAAATTCCCATCGGCTTAAATCCTGTTTATTATCGGCATTATCGAGCGCCCGTCCCAAATGAACCGCTGCACTGTCATAATTATTTTGAGAAAAGAACCAATAAGCCGTTACTTCTTCCAAATCACTCTTTAATCTTTTTGGAAGGTTCTTATCGTTTTGTAAAATGTTTATCAGCCCCGCTGCATCGCCATAAGCTTCCTGTGTTGTAAATGTGCGGGCCAGCCATATCAATGCATCATTTCTGCTTGGTGGCAGCGTGAATGTTTTTTGTAAAATGTTTCGTTTTTCTTTATTGGCTATAGAAAGGTTACCGGTTCCGGGAGCATCATTGGTTCCTACTATGCGATTTTCATCCTCTTTCTTTTTGCGTGGAAAAAGATTGTAGTTGATAAATTGAAAAGTAAGTGCGGCAGAATCCATTTCATTCCTGAAATAATAAGACTTACCAATAAGCAGGTACATATTATCCACCCAGTCACTTCTAAGATCATGCAACAGTAACCCCGCAGTGGATTTATAAATAACAGAGTCAAGATCTGTTTTTTGAGAAGCCGTATTTTCTAATGTATAAGGGTAAAAGGAAAGTAACTTGGTATAGTCGTCTTTTTGTGAAATTTTAGCCCGCTCAATTACTGTATTGAGTTTATTATTAGCATTAAAATAGAAATTGTAATGGGTCGTGGTATTTTGCACCCCCCTTCTTAAAGTGGTAAATTTTTTCTCTCCTGTTTTTTCCGAAGCCAGTATTTTCTCTTCAAATTGCTGCGGTTTTTTTTCTTTTCCAAATGGATCTAAAGTCCACGTGGGTTGGGCAAAAACCGAATTGGCAAAAAAACATCCCGCAAATAGGAATGAAATAAAAAAGGAGGACGTTTTCAACATGTAAAATAGATGTAATTTATGCGGTTAAATATCGGCTTTTTTTTACAATTCAAACCTCAAATTTAAAGCCCTTGGCCCTAATTAAACCACTGTGAATGGTTTAATTATGTTAAAATAAGTACTGACAGCCAATAAATATTAATTTTTCTAATATTCTCTCGTTTCAGCAGGGTTTGTTAATTTTAGCACTCTATAAAAAAATATGGCCAAAGTAGAACCTGTAAATACACTAAAAAGATTAAGAAGTCATTATCGGCTGGTGATAATGAATGAGGATACCTATGAAGAAGTGGTTAAGTTTAAACTTAACAGAATGAGCGTTTATATAGCTTTCAGTACTTTATTTGTTTTGCTAGTAGGTCTCACCGCTTCTCTGATCATTTTTACCCCCTTAAAATATTATCTTCCAGGTGTAGGATATGGCAATGTAAAGGAAGTGAAGGAATACCGTGACCTGAAAATAAGGACCGACTCCATGGAGCAAGCATTAAAATACCACCAACAGTATTTCGAAAACCTGCAAAAAGTACTGCAGGGAACAATACCGAAATTGGATACAACCACCCTTGCCTTGCCAAAAATTGAAACAAGCGACGACTAGAATAATTTTGCTAATTGAACGTTATATATATATTCACATAACCTATTTACAAACCAAATACTTCTGATCATGTTTTCAAAAAAATCTAATTCTTACCGGGATGAATCTCCGGCAAATTCCGCCAGCATCATCGGAGCTGGTAACACCATTACTGGAGACATAGAAAGTAATGGTGATATTAGAGTAGACGGTACCATTAGGGGTAATGTTTACAGCAAAGCAAAAGTATTAATTGGGCCATCCGGACTAATTGAAGGCAACCTGTTTAGCAGCGAAGCGGATATTGCAGGACAGGTAGTTGGAAATATTAATACAAAGGGATTGCTCGTTCTTAAAGGAAATGCCTCTGTAGCAGGAGATATACATACGGCCAAATTGTTTATGGAGCCTACGGTAAGTTTTAATGGACAATGCCATATGGGTGCCAATATTGTAGAATTAAAACAGGATGTACCTGTTGCCGTAAATGAATAATGACAATCGATTTTTATGGAAATATGCCGGAATGGTCACTCAATTTATGGTGGCCATTGCTGTTGCATTGTATATGGGCGCTGCTTTGGATAAATGGTTAAAAACAGGAATGCCGTTAGCGGTTTGGGCATTACCTTTGTTGTTTATCATCGGTATCATCATAAAAATAATTATAGATACTTCTTCAAAAAAATAATTGCATTCATGAGTTCATCTTCCCGCTTTCTACTGCCCCTTTTTACGGTATTCGCCATTATCAATATCTTAATCTTTTCGCTTAAAACAATTTTACTGAGATTTAATGTAGATATAAGTGTATTACTGGTGGCTAATGTAATTTTTCTTTTGATCAACATCCTTGTTTTTCTTTTTCAATTCAAGGCTTTAAGCAACCCTAATCTAAATGTATTTATCAGAAGCGTAATGGGAGGCATGATGTTAAAAATGTTTGTATGCGCCATAGCTGTGCTGGCATACGTAGTGATTATTGGAAATGATTACAATAAAAAAGCCGTATTTATTTCTTTGTTTTTCTACCTTATTTACCTTGCTGTTGAAGTAGCCATTCTTACCCGGCTTAATAATAAAAAAAATGCCTAAGCAGCAGGTTCCTTTCATAGAGTTAAAACAATATTTACCCGAGGGTAGTTTTGATGACGTATTGTATTACCTGCAACATTATAAGGTTCAACTTACAGTAAGCAGGCAACGCCAAACTATCCTGGGAGATTACAGGCATGCGCATGGCGGCAACAATCATCGCATCAGTGTAAACGGCAACCTTAACAAATATTCTTTTTTAATCACCCTCTTACATGAATTGGCGCACTTGTTTACCTACGAGCGTTTTGGCCATAGGGTTCAGTCTCATGGTAGGGAATGGAAAAATGAATTTGGGAAAATATTGGTTCAGTTTTTATCTAAAGATCTGTTTCCAGAAGATATTGCCTTAACCCTTACCCGCTCCCTGCATAACCCTGCAGCTAGCAGCTGTTCAGACATTCATCTTTTGCGGGTGCTTAAAAAATATGACCCTGTTAAAGAAGGATATTTATTGGTTGAACAATTACCTACCGGCAGTTTTTTTAAAATTAAAGGAAACCGAATTTTTAAAAAAGGAGAAAAAATTAGAAAACGATTCAAGTGCCAGGAAATAGCCACCAGTAAATGGTATCTTTTTAGTGGGGTCTATGAGGTAGAATTAATAAGTGAATAAAAACTATCCGTATATTGAATATCACATAGTATCCCCACCCATTCCCAGCTTCTTACTCATCCAGATATTACAACCGTTATGCCCGCTGTTTCCCAGAGGTGCTTTCAGGTATTGATAATTCATTTTTAAATATAAAGGCACAGCAACATTTAGCTCGGGCATGGTTTCCAGATAAATATTTTTATACCCAAATTCAAAAGCTTCAACCTCACATTTTTGCATTAACATTCTACCAAGCCCTAGCCCCCTGGCTTCCGGAGCCAAATAAAGTTTCACCAGCTCGCAGGTTCCTTCGGGCAAACTCTCAGTAGGAAATAAACCGCCTCCACCCACTACTTCCCCATTAATACTCACTACAAAATAACGGCTACCGTATGCCTTAAACACATCTGATAAATGATCAGTTGTAGCATCAAAATAAACAGTACCTGGTTTAGCTGCACCAAACTCTTCCAGCGATGCCCG
This sequence comes from Chitinophagaceae bacterium, assembly GCA_947504605.1. Taxonomy (GTDB): domain Bacteria; phylum Bacteroidota; class Bacteroidia; order Chitinophagales; family Chitinophagaceae; genus Ferruginibacter. The sequence goes on along the minus strand of CANNJE010000012.1, from coordinate 20,979 downwards.
GATGATCTCAGCCAATCTAACATTATCAGCAGCAACAATATCCCTTATTTCTATATCCTTGTTCATTCTATTTTTTTTCTGTAAATCGCAGCAAATGGCCGTTGTTATCTTCCACAACAAATTCCTTATTTCCAACTTCGTTAACCATTAGCCTTCCAGAAGGATTTATGATGTCGAGTGCAGATAACCGCAGGTACATATCCTCTATATTACGCACAAAAATAAAGCAGGAACTTTTTATAAAAGTCGCTTTAGTAGAACTTTTATAAAAATGGATTTCAATATTGTCATCAGATACAACGAGGTAGCCAGATTGTTCTGTTACTGTAAAATTCAATTTGCTGCTATAGAACATTATTGTAGCCTCGAAGCTAAATGCTGGTAATATGGGAGCGATGCACTGAATCATTTTTAAAACTAAAGAAGGAATTGCTTTAATAAAGATAAACTACTTAAACCCAATCATCCATAATAAACAAGCTGCCCATTATCTGCCAATAAAACAGCAAAGTCTTTGCCCATTAAAAGTGCATTAAAAGTGTGGAAAACATTGGTAAAAATAATTACTAACTTTAATGAATATGGGAAACCGTTTTAGATTACTGTTTGATGCAGTGAAACCAAAATTCGATTTGCCGAAATTACCTGTTCCCAGAGTTTTATAGAAACCACATCCTAACATGCAAACAGCCTGTGCCGCATGGATTTATAGCGGTGGCGCTCACCACACCAGTTACAGTCAAAATTTATCAGCCGAAAATTTGGAAGACTTCGCAGGTATGGCCGGTATTGAATTTGTTTGTATCACTAAAGACAGCAATCTGTATAATTTAAAAAAATAATTAAGATGGAATGACCTATTTTACCAAACCAATAAAATATTTTAAAACTTAAACCCCAAATCTACAATATGAATAGTTTATCAACCTTAGACATACTCATTTTTATCATCTACTTCGCACTGGTAGCAGGATATGGGTATTGGGTATACAACAAAAAAAAGAAAGCATCTATTTCTGCCTCGCATGATTATTTCCTTGCAGAAGGTTCACTTACATGGTGGGCTATTGGAGCATCACTGATTGCTTCCAATATTTCTGCAGAGCAGTTTATTGGCATGAGTGGTAATGGTTATTTTGTAGGTATTGCAGTTGCTGCTTACGAATGGATTGCAGCACTAGCATTAATCATTATAGCGGTATGGTTTATTCCCATCTACCTGAAGAATAAGATCTATACTATGCCTCAGTTTTTGAAAACAAGATACAATGAATCAGTATCGCTGATTATGGCCATCTTCTGGCTGTTTCTATACGTTTTCGTAAACCTTACTTCTATCTTATACCTTGGTGCGATTGCCATCAGTGGACTGATAGGACCAGAATATTTGCACACTGTAATGATTGCATTGGCAGTATTTGCATTGATCATCACACTAGGAGGAATGAAAGTAATAGGATATACCGATGTGATACAGGTAGCTGTTTTAATCATTGGCGGATTTGCAACTATTTATTTTGCATTAACCATCGTGAGTGAAAAGTTTGGACTGGGATCGGATGCGCTTGCAGGATTTAAAACACTGATGGCACAAGCTCCCGACCATTTTCATATGATATTAGAAAAGCCAACGGCTACTTCTTCTCAGGAAGATATCAACAAATATTTGATACTTCCAGGTATTGCAATGTATTTTGCCGGACAGTGGATCGTAAATTTAAATTACTGGGGTTGTAATCAGTACATCACACAAAGAGCGCTGGGTGCCGATTTGCAAACAGCACGCAAAGGAATTTTATTTGCAGGTTTCTTAAAATTATTGATGCCAATCATTGTAATGTTACCGGGTATTGCAGCGTATGTACTGCATAAGAACGGACACTTGCCACAATTAAGCGGCATGGATGGAGCCTACTCTGCTATTCTGGGTTTCCTGCCATCTGGCCTTAAAGGTTTGGCTATTGCAGCTTTAACAGCCGCTATCGTAGCTTCTCTTGCAGGTAAGCTAAACAGTATCGCCACCATTTTCACATTGGATATTTACTTGAAATATTTCAGAAAGAAACCATTGGAAGTTAAAAACGAAGATTCCAAAGAAGAAGTTCTTGCTGCTGCAAATATCTCCTATTCTGATCTAGAAGAAAAGAATACCGTATGGATTGGAAGGGTTGCTGCATTTGCAGCTATTGTAATATCTATCCTGTTTACATGGGAAGATTTATTAGGCATTGGCGGCGAAGGTGGATTTACATTTATTCAAAAATATACTGGCTTTATCAGCCCTGGTGTATTTGCCATGTTCCTGCTTGGAATGTTCTGGAAACGCACTACAGGAACTGCTGCAGTAGCAGGTCTTATCACTGGATTTGCAATGGCTATTTTCTTTAACAGCTTTGCAGTATCTGTTCTGGGACATGAAAATATCATGTACACAGCATTTCTAAATAAAGATGGTGTTTACGAAATTCCATTCCTGATTAATATGGGCTGGGCCTTTTTTATAACACTGGCCGTTATGATTGTAATTAGTCTTGCAGGACCGAAAGTAAATCCAAAAGCATTTGTGCTGGACAAAGAAATGTTTAAACTTAAACCATCTATTATCGCTATGATTGTTGCCACAGTTTTAATACTGGCAGCGTTGTACATTAAGTTCTGGTAAAGCCCAATTAAACAGGATGATGGAAGCTAATTCTATTACAAAATTTAAATTGGTGGATGATGGAGAGATATAATTATAAAATAAAATCATCCCCCCTTTAAGTTGTTATTAGTACTCTTAAATGGACAATTATCTAACCATGTAATCATAGATTTGGTTCGTTTTTCAACGAGATTATGAATCTCATATAATCATCAAAACTTGCATAAAATGCAAGTTTTGATGATTTATACCTACTTTTGAAAGATGATAAAATACACCAATAGGAAGCAATACATAAGCAAACTATTGTCCTTCAAAGACAAAGACTTAATAAAGGTAGTCAGTGGCTTACGCAGGTCAGGCAAATCCACTCTTCTTGGTATATACCAGGAGCAGTTACTTAAAATGGGTATTGGTAAAAGGCAAATTCAGTTTTATAATTTTGAATTACCAGAAAATTATTTAAATAAAAATTGGGAGGATATCTATTTTGACATCAAAAAGAAATTACAAGTTGGTAAACCTAATTACATTTTTCTTGATGAAGTACAGAATATTCCACTATTTGAAAAATTAGTGGATGGGTTATTTGCTACAGAAAACACTGATGTATATATCACAGGATCAAATGCATTTTTGTTGAGTAGCGAATTAGCTACAATATTAAGTGGTCGCTATATTGAAATTTCTATTTTACCTTTTTCTTTTCATGAATATCTTACGGCAAGAAATATCGAGACCAGCAATAAATACCTTAATTATGAGGCCTTGTTTTTTGATTATGTAAATGAAACCTCACTACCTAAAGGGGTTGAATTACGTGAAAGTGGTTACGATAAAATTTATGAATATCTAGAAGCAATTTATACAACGATAATCGAAAAGGATATAACACAACGATACCAAATAAATGACAAAAGAGCTTTCTCTAATATCGTAAAATTTGTAGCAACAAACATTGGCAATGCACTTTCGCCCAGCAATATATCGAAATCATTGAAACAAGATGGAAAAAGTATACATCATTCTACTGTTGAAAAGTACCTTGAATATTTGACTGCAAGTTTTGTATTTTATAAGGTAAACAGATTTGATCTAAAAGGTAAAAAGCAATTAGCTACTCAAGAAAAATATTACTTAGTTGATGCTGGATTACTGAACGTTTTAGCAGGAAAAGAAAGAACAACAGACCGGGGACATATTCTGGAAAATGTGGTGTATTTAGAATTACTTCATAGAGGTTATAAAATTTGGACAGGCACGAGTCGCAATAGCGAAGTTGACTTTGTATGTAAAACGCCTACCGGTGATATTGAATACTATCAAATTGCATGGCAATTGAGTGATGACAAAACCGTTGAGCGTGAATTTGGTTCATTAGAAAGGATTAATGACAACTATCCAAAATATTTACTTACAACAGAATCATTTACTCCTAATCGAAGGGGTGTACATCATTTAAATGTTTTCAATTGGCTACTTGGTGAAATTGAAAATCAGTAGCATCAAAACAGCATTCAATACAACACTATCCTCTTAGGAGAACAATTATCTACCCAAATGGTGATGGATTTATTGGACTTTGTTCATGAAATTTAGAAATTATAAACCAATCAAAACCCCACTCCTGATTAATATGGGCTGGGCCTTTTTTATAACACTGGCCGTTATGATTGTAATTAGTCTTGCAGGACCTAAAGTAAATCCAAAAGCATTTGCGCTAGACAAAGAAATGTATAAACTTAAACCTTCTATTATCGCTATGATTGTTGCCACAGTTTTAATACTGGCAGCGTTGTACATTAAGTTTTGGTAAAGCCCAATTAAACAGGATGATGGAAGCTAATTCTATTGCAAAATTTAAATTGGTGGATGATGGAGAGATATAATTATAAAATAAAATCATCCCCCCTTTAGCATCTCCTAAAAATAAAAAAGCCTTGAAAGTAAATTCTTTCAAGGCTTTTAAGTTGTTATTAGTACCCGGGAACGGAATTGAACCGTCACTCGCATTACTGCGAACAGGATTTTAAGTCCTGCGTGTCTACCAGTTCCACCACCCGGGTGACACAATTTTTGAAAAAAAATCCCGACAGTGTCGGGATCCTTTTTTATGAGCGGAAGACCGGGCTCGAACCGGCCACCCCGACCTTGGCAAGGTCGTGCTCTACCAAATGAGCTACTTCCGCAGGTAATAAAGAACTTTTGTTATTCCCTCAAAACGTCTGCCGTTTTTTAGGACTGCAAAAATAAGGGTTGTAGTCTAACTACAAAATTTTATTTGTGATTTTTTACAGAAATTTATTTGTACTTCGGATTGTACAAAGTGTTTTCAGGAACATTTACGTCTGGCTTGCCTTTATAACGGTGAGAATACAAACTATAACAACCGCCCAAAACAAATGCTAGCACTAAAAATACCTGGCAATACCAAACAAAACGGGAAGATGATACCCAGTTGTGCGCAAAGTCTTTTTTTGAATTATCGATGATTTCCTGTTGCATTTACTTAAAATTTTCGTTTGCAAAAATAAGGGCTTCGGTTTAAAAATAATTATTTGTTTCCAACAATTTCAGAAAACTTCCTTTTCTTTTTTATAAAATACTCCCATATTATTAAACCATTATACCAACCAGAGAGCGGCTTATTTGTTTTATCGGGAAAAATTGACTTCCCCTGATAAAAAAATATCCATTTTATAAAATGCATATGAGCTTTGGCTATAGCGAAGAAATAACCGGCATCACCTAATAACAATGATTTCCATGCAGCAACAGCATCCAGAACAAACCTGCTCCCTATTGTAAAAAATGCAGTTGAATATGGCAAATTCTTATACAGCATGATCAGATTGTTGCGAAAATTCAAATAAGTCTTTAAGCTGTTGCCCTTGGGTAGTGTTCCGCCTCCCACATGATAGACCACAGATGCTGGCTGAACATATATGCTGTATCCTGCCATCTGCATCCGCCAGCAGAGATCTATTTCTTCCTGATGTGCAAAAAAATATTCATCCAACCCCTTCAACTCCTGATAAATGCTTGCTCTTACAAACATTGCCGCACCACTTGCCCAAAAACAAGCCTGAACCGTATCATACGCACCGGTATCTATTTCACAAACATCAAATACCCTTCCTCTCGAAAATGGATATCCATACTTATCTAACCAGCCCCCACATGCTCCTGCATACTCAAATTGCATTTTATTGGCATAAGATAAAATTTTAGGCTGACAAGCCGCTATTTTTTTATCCGATTCCATTAGGTCAATCACCGGCTCTATCCAACCTGGTTCGACTTCCACATCACTATTAAGCAACACATAATAATCCGATTCAATTTGTTTCAAAGCAGTATTATACCCTTTAGCAAAACCCTGATTACTGCTATTCGCTAAGATTTCAACTCCTGGATAGTATTGTTGCAGGAACGAAACAGAGTCGTCTGACGAAGCATTATCTGCTACTATGATACGTTTATTGCCGTACGTACTACTTAAAACAGAAGGTAAAAACTGTTCCAGATACTTTTTACCATTCCAATTTAAAATTACAATCGCTACCTGCGGATGCTTTGATGATGAAATAACATCTTCACCGGCTTTGTTGTCTGTAATTGTTTGCTGCAATGGATCTTTATTGATATAATCTGTCATATTATATTAAGCGGATAATCCTTTTCACAAACATACTTTATTTACCAATGTATTTGTCGGAAGTGTATTTGTACTTTTATATTTCTTATTTTTAATCATGTTTCTTCAACTTTTTAACTGGCGAACACTACTGGCCCTAATGGCCATTATAATTGTATCTGCCACTATTTTTTTCTCTAATTTTTTATCAACAAAAATTGCAAGGGAAGAAAAACAAAAAATAGAGCAATGGGTAGAGGCTGTAAAAGAAGTAAGTAATGGGGGCAGCAATCAAACCAATTTATCTAGCAAAATTTTAACCGAAAACAGCAGAGATATCCCCATGATTGCTGTAACAGAAAAAGACAGCATTCTAGATCATTATAATATTGATACATTTAATATGGTAGGGAATAAAAAATTTCTCTATCAAAAATTAAAAGAATTTAAAGCTTTAAATGAACCCATCATCTGGAAAAATCCTTTTGACAGCACTCAAAACAACAAAGTATATTATGGCGAGTCGGCCCTGCTAAAACAAATTCGGTATTTCCCATTGATACAATTATTAGTGGCTGCATTGTTCATCATTGTTACTTTAATTACAGTAAGTACTCGTAACAAAAGTACACAGAATCAGGTATGGGCAGGTATGGCAAAAGAAACGGCTCATCAACTCGGAACTCCCCTTTCTTCTTTGCAGGGCTGGGTAGAAATGCTGAAAGAAATGGAAGGAAATGAGAGCATTGCTATGGAAATGAGCAAGGATGTAGACAGGCTAAAACTGGTGAGCGATCGATTTGGAAAAATTGGAAGTATTCCGCAACTGGAAGAAGCCAATATTGTTTTGCAGGTGGAACATATGGTCTCTTATATTAAAAGACGTGCCCCTGAAAAAGTTGTTTTTACGGTAAATAGTAAAGAGGAAAAAGATATCTCTGTAATGATTAATCCACCTCTGTTTGATTGGGTTATTGAAAACCTTTTAAAAAATGCATTGGATGCGATGGAAGGGAAAGGCAGTATAATGGTAGATATTAAAAATGAAATCGCCCAAGTAATTGTAGATATTACAGATTCAGGAAAAGGGATTAGCGGCAAGAATTTGTCCAATGTTTTTAAACCGGGCTTCACAACAAAAAAGAGAGGCTGGGGGCTGGGACTTTCTTTAAGCAAACGTATTATTGAACAATACCATAAAGGCGAACTTTTTGTAAAACACAGTGACCCCGGCAAGGGTACCACATTCAGGGTTGTTTTAAGAAAATAAAACAATAGGCTTGGAAAATACCCAATAAGAACGAGGGTATTTTCTATTTTTTTATGAAGCAGCAATCTTCTAAATTTGCAGTCCTCATTAAATGCGGCGATGGCGAAATTGGTAGACGCACTACCTTGAGGTGGTAGCGCCTATAACTGGGCGTGGGAGTTCGAATCTCCTTTGCCGCACAAACCTCTCCAATAATGGAGAGGTTTTTTATTTATCTTGTAAAAAAATACGGAAATGGCGAACGATATAAAATGCCCAAACTGCGGACATGTATTTGATGTGGAAAATGTATTGGCTGCTGATATTGAACAGAAATACCAGCAACAGTACCAGGATAAACTAAAACAATCATTGGGTAAAGTAGAAGAAGAAAAAAAGAAACTGGAAGCAGATCAGCTTTTATTTGAAGAAAAAAAGAAACAGGAAAATGAACTTTTTTCCCAAAAGCTTCAAAAAGAAAAACAAAAATTAGAAATAGAAATACAGGAACAACTAAGAAAAAGTATTTCCTCTGATTACGAAAACCAACTGAGAATACTTCAGGAAAACAGCAACAACGCTGAAGAAAAATTGAAAGAGTCTAGAAAAAAAGAATTGGAGTTTCTTCAAAAAGAACAACTGTTAAAAGATAAAGAAGCTGAACTGGAAATTACGCTGCAAAAAAAAATGCAGGAAGAAAGAACGACTATTTCAGAACAAATACGCATACAAGAACAGGAGAAAAATGCTTTAAGGGATACTGCACACCAGTTGAAAGTAAAGGAACTGGAATTGCAACTGGAACAGCAACGAAAACTTGCTGACGAGATGACCAGAAAAGCGGAACAAAGTTCTATGCAACGCCAGGGCGAAGTACAGGAATTACTGTTGGAAGAAATTTTAAAAGAAAATTTTCCTTTTGATCTGATAGAAGAAGTAGGCAAAGGTGTAGAAGGTGCAGATTGTATACAAATAGTTAGAAACAACAGCGGAAGGGAATGTGGCAAGATCATTTATGAAAGCAAACGTACCAAAGCTTGGCAAAACAATTGGATAGATAAATTAAAATCGGATATGCGCAGCCGTGGTGCAGACGTTGCAATATTGGTAACACAAACTTTCCCAAAAGACATGGAACGTTTTGGCGAAAAAGAGGGTGTTTGGGTTTGTAGTTTCAGTGAAATTGCGAGCGTTGCAGCTATCATCCGAAATGGTGTTTTAAAATTATACGAAATACAAAGAAGTGAAGAAAACAAAGGAGATAAAATGCAGTTATTGTACAACTATCTTACCGGCGTTGAATTCAGGGGACAGGTAGAAGCAATTGCGGAAGGGTTTCTGGCAATGAAAAATAGTATTACCAAGGAAAGAATGCAAATGGAAAAAATGTGGAAGGAAAGGGAAAAACAGTTGGAAAAAGTTTTAATAAGCACCAGCGGACTTTATGGTTCAGTAAAAGGAATCGCAGGTGCATCTGTAGGCGATATTCCATTGTTGGATGGCGAATCTACCATAGATGAAATAGAGTATTAATTTACAGGAATGCTAGATCTTTCGAAAAGCACCCCATCAGGTAGCAAGCCATGTTAAACAGTTTCCATTAAAGAAAAAACCCTGCACTTTCAAATGTAGAGGCGTATTTTTCATAAAGCTGCAACGGGCCATAAACTGGTTATCGGCATAACTACATTCATTTATTTGCATATGCTCCTTAAAATCAATTTTACCGAAACCATACCATTTAAAAACTGTTTCTTTAATACTCCACGCAAGCGTCAATTTTTGAGATTTGTCAATATCCAATATTGACAAAATATCCATTTCGGCAGCGGTTAAAAATTTATGCTGGATACGTTCTATTTTTTGCTGCGGAATTTCAATATCAACCCCTACCCTGTTTTGCCTGCTCACAATTGCAGCGGCATAATCGTCACAATGAGAAATAGAAAAGTGAAAAGCATCGTTAGGTAAAAAAGGCTTTTTTGTATCTGCAATTTTTATCAACTCCAAAGGGAAATCATCAAATAGCTCTTGCAGCAATATTCTTCCTGCCAAATGTTGCAACCTTTTATGTGGATGCGTTATATTATTTTGTAATGGAACCCTTCTTAGGAAAAAATCTTCTGCTTCGGCGATATGCCAAACACCCAATTTTGTGGAAGCGTTAATATTTTGTTGATAAACCAGCGGCATATAAAGGGTGTAAAATGAAAAGCAGAGATTTAAAAAATTACTTTTACAAATAAACGAATAAACCTACAAACAATGATATTAAGTGATTCACGGATTTTGGAAGAGATTGAAAAAGGAACCATAAAAATAGTTCCCTACGACAGAGAATGCCTTGGCAGTAATAGCTATGATGTGCATCTAGGACCATCTCTTGCTACTTATGAACATGCTGAACTGGATGCAAAAAAACACAATAAAATCATTCATTTTGATATACCGGAAGATGGCATTCTTTTGTTACCGCACATGTTTTACCTGGGTGTAACAGAAGAATATACTGAAACCCACGCCCATGTACCTTTTTTAGAAGGAAAGTCTTCTACGGGGCGATTAGGTATCGACATTCATGCTACTGCAGGCAAAGGCGATGTTGGATTTTGTGGAAACTGGACCTTGGAAATATCTGTAAAACAACCGGTAAGGGTATACAAAGGAATGCCAATTGGCCAACTTATTTACTTTCCTGTTGATGGAGAAATAGAAGTAAAATACAACCAGAAAAAAAATGCTAAATACAGTGGCCAGCATAACAAGCCCGTGGAGAGTATGATGTGGAAGAATAGTTTTTAATAATTTTACCCCTCCCTTTTATTAATGCTCTACCAGATTTTTATACTGTAACGCTTAATTAAGTTTCCAGATGGCAAAATTTAAAACGGTTGCAAAACTCACCCATAAAATATAAGGTATCAAAAGCCTAGTGGCAGTAGTGGATATTTTTGAAAACCAATAAATGGTTGCCGCAATCATACAGCAAAGCAGCAAAATATTAACCAATGCCAAACCCGGCTTTTCTGCATAAAAAAATACAAGAGACCAAGTAAAATTTAAAATAAGCTGTGCAAAATAAAATAGCATGGCTTTTCTTTTTAAGAGTTTAGCGGTATCCTTATTCCAAATAATGTAGAAAGCTATCCCCATCATGATATACAACAGCGTCCAAACTGGTGCAAATACCCAATCTGGCGGATTAAAAGAAGGTTTATTTACTGTACTATACCAGCCTTTTACAGATAGTGAAGTAAAAAAACCTGCAACGGCTCCAATTGTCAAGGGCAAGGCAATAGCTAGTATAAAGCGAATAATATTTTTCATATTTTAATAAATCAGTTTATAATTATTATTCCAACAGCCAATTATATTTTTCCGAATTTTTTATAATATGCAATTAAGAAACCGGTCACTTCATCATAACTCAAAATACCCTGCGGTTGTTCATTACTTTGCAAATATTTTCCATACACCCAATTTACTACAGGCGCTAAAAAACCTCTGTGTTTTCGACTAAATCGTATCCATTCTTTAATATCATCTTTTACAGGTTTGATCAATAACTTTCTGTAAGCATTGGCAGACAATGAATCTACCATATACAGGTTTCTGTTGGCATACATAAATAAATCAAGGTATACAGAATAGTGAAGCAAAGTATCTGTAGAACTGGTGGCTGCTAAGTAACCTACAAAATTCGCCTCCATTTCTTTGGCATATCCCAACTGATGAGCTACTTCATGGCAGCTCGTAAATGGCTGAATAAATTTAGGGATAGATGTATTGACCTGTGCTTCTCCTGTAAAAGGATTATAATAACCTGTAATGCCGGCATAATTGCTCAACCAACCCCACAAAGAACTTTTTATGGATGATGGTTTGTATGCTAAAAATGGATATTTATTTCCCAATAGTTCATAGGCCTCCCCAATCTCATTAAATAATTCTCTGTTGTTCGGATATACTTTTTGACTGTTGAGCAAACTTAGCTTGGAGGTATTAATTTTTTGAACCAAAAGGCTGTTCATTTCTTCAAGTTCTGTTGGTTTGTATTTTAATTCCGGCAAGCCCAATTGCCACGCAATGCCTTTACGGTTGTAATTGATTCCCCAGAACAAATTGAAAATTATGTAAACAACTGCGCCAATATAAAATATTGAATAAAGATTTTGCTGAACCTTATATTTAAATTGTCCATTCTGCCTTTTCCGAATAAAAAAAAGAATCATCCGGTAAATTTTAAAGATGATCCATATTGCAGCCAATCCATACAAAATATCGCCTAAACTGAGCTCAAACCCTCCCAATCCTCTTCTTAAAATGGCAGAAAATGATGGAAAAAATTGTGAACTATACCCTAATTCAACATTTTCTGAATTTGAACTGTACCATTTAATTATTATACAGATGACTAATAGAACAAGAGCAATAATGGGCTTTCTACCTGCTTTCATAGCGATAAAATTAGGTATAACTATATATTTATGGTCATTTTGGTATAAAAACTCCATCTTAGGTATTAATTATTCATTAATTTCTATTACCTTTGCCGTCCTTTAAACGGAACGCAATGGCTAACAGACGGGCATTTGAGATTGCTTTTGTGGGGTTGAAGCCCGGATTTCATGAGTTTAATTATGAATTAGACGACAAGTTCTTTATAGAAAAAGGTGCTGAAGACCTTACCAACGTGAATGCAAACGTGAAGCTGCTACTGGAAAAAAACGCCGGTTTTATGCTACTCAAGTTTGAAGTGGGTGGCAAAACAGATGTTACCTGCGACCGTTGCGGAAATCCATTAAATATGGATTTGTGGGACGAATTCAAAATGTTGGTAAAACTGGTTGACAATGCAGATGAGATGAATGCACAGGAAGAAGATGCCGATGTATTCTATCTTTCCAGAACCGAAAATCATCTGGAAGTAAGCAACTGGTTGTACGAATTTGTTTTGCTTAGTATACCAATGCAGCGAATGTGTAGTAGAGAGGAAATGGGTGGCCCCCAATGTAACAATGAAGTGTTGGAGAAACTGAAAGAAATGGAGGCCAGAACAATGGAAAACAATGCGAATACACTTTGGAAAGGATTAGATAAGTTTAAAGACAACTAAACCTTCAAAAAAAAAAGATAATAGAGAAATAATTTTTAAGTAAACTTTAAAATAAACAATCATGCCAAATCCAAAAAGGCGCCATAGTCAACAACGCAGTGCAAAAAGAAGAACGCATTATAAAGCGACAGCTCCTACATTAAGCGTAGATTCTACAACTGGTGTTATTCACGTACGTCATCGTGCACATGTTAGCGAAGGAAAGTTATTCTACAAAGGAAAACTTGTTGCAGAGAAAGCTCCGTTGAAGGCATAATTGTTTTGTGCTTTAAAGAAATTAATTCCAAAATCAAAGATTGAGTAACTTCATCCTTGATTTTGGAATTTTTAATTTTAAATTCTTTTCTATGATTAAAATTGGTCTGGACATGATGGGTGGAGATTTTGCACCCCTGGAAGCCGTTAAAGGCGTGGCTGCTTTTTTTGAAGCGGAGAATAAAGAAAACGTTCAACTGATTTTAATTGGTGATGAAGAGAAAATAAAGTTGTTTGCAGAGGAAACCAATTTACCAACAGGTAATTACAACATAGTTCCTGCATCACAGGTCATCGAGATGCACGAACATCCCACCAAGGCTTTAAAAGAAAAACAGGATTCTTCTATTGCAGTAGGATTTAAATTACTTGCTGCAGGGGAAATGGATGCGTTTATAAGTGCAGGCAATACCGGCGCAATGATGGTTGGCGCATTGTTCAGTATTAAAGCTATTGAAGGCGTTTTAAGACCAACGATTGGTGCATATATGCCAAGAGAAAATGGTTCACTTGGATTGTTACTGGATGTAGGACTCAATGCCGATTGCAAGCCGGAAAATTTAAATCAATTTGCGATACTTGGATCCTTGTATGCCGAGCATATTCTAAAGATACAAAAACCCAAAGTAGGTCTTGTAAATCTTGGTGAGGAAGAAGGAAAAGGGAACTTGCTTGCACAAGCTACCTACCCCATTTTAAAAGAAAATACACAGATCAATTTTGTTGGAAACATAGAAGGGCGTGATATCCTGATGGATAAAGCAGATGTGATGGTTTGCGATGGATTTACAGGAAATGTAGTATTAAAACTGGCAGAAAGCATCTACGACATTACTCAACGCAGGAACATTAAGGATGAACACTTTGATCGGTTTAATTTTGAATCACACGGTGGTGTTCCTGTTCTAGGAGTTTCTAAACCGGTCATTATTGGCCATGGTATTTCGCATGCGACCGCTTTTAAAAACATGATCAATATTGCATGCCGGATGATGGAAACCGATCTCTCCGGTAAAATTAAAAATAGCTTTGCAGAACTAACTAAACAGTAGTTTTTTCCAAACGATATCTTAAATACAATGGCCACCAATAATTGGTGGCCATTAATATAAATGCAATTGTATTTTTTAGTTCACTAAATGCTTCCTGTTTGCGGTATATAAGATTATAAATATCACTGGAAAAGCCAACATTACCAGCGAACCAATTTCTTTATATTGGGCTACACCCATTATAAACGCTGTAGATACTAAGGGCAAAATTTGTCCGGCCACATATATCCAGTATCCATCTTTTTTTAATTTCCTCATCATCAAGGCTCCAACAAAACATAGTAAAATGCCTGCTATCCCAATTACCATTAAAGGGATCATGTTAATTTCAGAAAGTTCAATATTTGCCCTGCCAAGTTGAATTTTTTCAAGTTGCTCTGGAGTCAATTCCTGACCACTTGAAGTAGCCTTATCCATAAGATTTTTCGAAAATTTAAGTATCCATGGAGTTGCCAGTGATAATAAGAAAAAAATACTACAGCCGATAAATGTAAGAATGGTTAATACATTCAATCCTTTAGGTATTGCAGGTTTATCAAATTCAGCATTACTTAAAGTATCAGGATTTGTGCTTTGATTGCTCATAATTAATATAGTTTTCTCCAATTTACACAAGTAAAAAAACAAAACAAAACCAATTATCAAAAAAAAGGGAAGTTATCTTTGTTTTAATGAATACTTTCCTCCCATTCGAGCTATCAAACAACCATTTTTTACTAAGTGCCAACCGAACTATTTTTTGGGAAGAACAGAAAGCACTCATCTTATCAGATCTACATATAGGTAAAAGCGGGCATTTTAGGAAAAATGGTATTGGTATTCCGCAAAATATGTTTAGCGAAGACTTGCAACGCCTGTTTGCAGAAATCCAATGGTACAAGCCAAATAAATTGATCATTGTAGGCGACCTATTTCACAGCCATTCTAATTTAGAGCATGAATTATTTTTAAAATGGAGAAAAGATATTACACATATAGAAATGCACCTTGTAATGGGCAACCATGATATTCTGGAAATAGAATGGTATAAAGAAGCGGAGATTAGTATTCATGAAGACTCACTTTCTATCGACTCCTTTATTTTTTTACACGATATTGCTAATATTGAAACAAACGATACTGCCTATTATTTCAGCGGACATATTCATCCAGGCATCACAATGAAAGGTATTGGAAAACAATCCCTAAGACTACCCTGCTTTTATTTCAATAAAAAATATGCAATACTACCTGCATTTGGAAGATTTACCGGCACATTTCCCATTGAAGTAAAAAAAGATGATTCCGTTTTCGCTTTGGCAGAAAACAGCATTATAAAAATTCAGTAATTTTAATTATTTGCTTTTCTTCTCTGCAACTCTTTTTTTATCAACCCAAGCTCACGACCGGTTTGACCTGCTACAGAACTGTTTTCCTGTGCCCTGCGCATGAGGTATGGCACCACATCTTTTATTGGCCCAAATGGAAGATATTTACTTACACTACAACCTTCTTTGGCAAGATTAAAAGTAATATTATCGCTCATGCCGTAGAGCTGTGAAAAATGAATATGAGGATGATTTTGAGGAAGGCCTTTTTCGCTGAGCAATTGGGTAGTAAAGGAGTTGCTATGCTCATTATGTGAAGCCACAATTACAGCTACATTATCTAGATGGTTGATACAAAATTCAGTAGCTGCATTATAGTCTCTGTCGCAATGCTCTTTATCAGATTGTATAGGCGATGTATAGCCCATATCTGCCGCACGTTTTCTTTCATTCTCCATGTATGCACCCCTTACCAGCTTTGTTCCCAGTATAAAATTACGTTCGACTGATGCTTCATAGCTGTCCTTTAAAAATTCCAGACGATCGTGCCTGTACAACTGAAGTGTATTATAAACGATTGCTTTCCCTTTGTTGTAATGATCCATCATCAACATGGTCATCGCATCCACCGGATCCTGAATCCAGGTTTCTTCCGCATCCACCAATACACCAATATTTTTAGGACTGGCTTTTTCGCAAATACGATTCAACCTGCTTACACAACGCTCCCATTCCTCTTTTTCAGAAACTGGTAATTCTTCTAGTGCTTTGTTATATCTTTTAATCAATGTACCCTCACTATTATGCATAGCCGCATCAATTTTTTCTAATAGTCCAAAACGAACAAGCCCTGTAACTTTAATACTCATAAAGGGAATATTGTTTTGAGATGCAGCATATTCTACCACTTTCACAAATTCATCGGTAGCAAGATCATACCCTTTTTCGCCGTCATTCCCCCCTTCTACACCATAATCAAGAATCACTTTTACATTGTATTTGGATAACCTATTAGCCGTAACTGCAGTATCCTCCAATGTTTCTCCTCCTACAAATTGCCTGAAAATAGTATTACGTAATACAGGTTTTGTAAACGGTATATTCCACTTTATGGCAAGTGGAGCTAAAGACAAACCCAGTTTTAGCAAAACAGGATTCCCCATTGCAGAGAATAAAAATTGAGCTTTTTTTAGTTCGTTAGATGTCTTGTATGCGAAGGCATACTCTGTATTATCAAATGATATCATATGAAGCAAATTGAATATTCAAAATTCAGCAATACGCAACGAACTACCAAATAAATGAACGTATGATTGTTGTCATATAGCTTGGTGGTTAAAAGGTTGTAAAACCATTTCGCTTACAACTGCACTTGATGGCTGCTGACAGAGAAACCAAATAGCCTTGGCAGCTTCTTCGGACTGTATCATTTTGTCTCGCTGAACCCTCAAATCAATAGAATCCCAAAAAGGAGAATCTACACCTCCAAGAAATAAATTCGTAATACGGATATCTGTTCTCTTTAATTCTTCCCTGATACTTTGCATCATACCTACAAGGCCATACTTACTGGCACTATAGGCTGCTGCTCCAGCCATTGGAACCTTTCCCAATACACCCGGAATATTAATGAGTAGTCCTTTTTTAATTTCCTTCATGGCAGGTAAAAAAGCTTTTGCCAACAAAAACGGCGCAAAAAGATTATTATAAATACTACTCATAAATTCATCTTCACTTAAGGTATCCATTGATTTAATAATACCTATACCCGCAGCATTCACTAAGATATCAATGGTTGAAAACTGTTCGAAATATTTTTCTTTTAATATTTCCACCTCATTGGGTTTGGTAATATCTAGCACAAATATTCTTTCATTAGCTACACCGCAGCTATGTGCAATAATTTTTAATTTAGCTTCATTTCTTCCTGCAAGAAAAAGATTGGCACCGCTTCCTGCCAGCAACTTTGCTGTATTAGAACCAATACCTCCTGTTGCTCCTACTAATAAAATATTTTTTTCCTTTAACCCTTCCATAAATATTATTTTATCCTGTAAACAATGGCCAACCCTTTTTGTTTAAAGTTTACATAAATGAAATAAAACTGAACTGTCTGAATAAAGCGATTAATTTATAATTAGTGCCAATGAAAAAAAATCTGGAATCATTCGCAAAAAACCATGGAACAGGGTAAACCTTCCTCAAAAAAGCTGTTTGGTTTGTAACAGGCTTTTGCATGGAGAAAAAATGGGACAAGGTTTGGAATGAAGTAAAATTTTGCAGTGAAAAATGCAGAAGAACAAAAAATAATTAATAAACATGAATACTTTTAGCACAATAGATACTGACCGCATAATAGAAATGGCATGGGAAGACAGAACGCCATTTGAAGCCATTGAATTTCAGTTTGGTTTACAGGAAAAAGAAGTTATTGAACTAATGCGGAAAGAAATGAAATTGAGCAGTTTTAAAATGTGGCGTAAACGCACTAACGGCAGAAGCACTAAACACAGCAGCCTGCGGGATTCATCTGTCAACAGATTTAAATGCAGTATGCAGAAAACAATTAGCTATAATAAAATTTCAAAAAGATAACAAGACGGTAGTAAGAATATGTATGAAAAGAAACTTACACTAATTTATCTCTGCAAGGCAAAATAGCTAAAAATTCCTTTAATCATAAATGAGTCTTCCGGAAAGCAATTTCCGTTGTGTTATATTTGCCTAAATTTTCAGAACATGGATAAGAAAGCAAGTGAATCACTAGTGATAATGACAGAATTAGTACTACCAAATGATACGAATAATTTTGGGAATTTAATGGGAGGACGCTTGATGTATTGGATGGATATTGCAGCAGCTTTAGCTGCAATGAAACATTGTGCAGCACCGGTTGTAACCGCATCTGTTGATAACATTTCTTTTGAAAATCCAATCAAAATCGGTAATGTAGTTCATATAGAAGCGAAGGTTACCCGTGCATTCAACAGCAGTATGGAGGTACATATGAAAGTATGGGGCGAAGACGCTATACAGCAATACCGGTATAAGAGCAATGAAGCTTATTACACATTTGTTTCACTAGACCCAAATGGTAAACCAAGGCCTGTAAATAAAGTAATCCCTGATTCTGAAGACGAAAAAAAATTATTTGAAGGAGCGTTAAGAAGAAGACAACTAAGATTGATATTGGGCGGAAAAATGAAACCGGAAGAGGCTGATGAATTAAAAGCCCTGTTTGGGAAATAAAGACTGCTAATTTTTTATTTATCAAGTTTATCCATCAGGTGATGTTTGCTTTTTAGCATAAATTTTTTACTTTGCTCAATCGCATCCATCACTTTTTCCAGAATATTTTCACTGCTATCTTCATAGTCAATTTCCAAAGGCTCTTTAAATGTAACAGAAAGTAATGAACCTTTTTTCTTGAATTTCAATCCTTTTTTATTGAACGCTCGCCAATACCCTCCAATGATCACAGGTATTACAATAGGTCTTGTTTGTTTGATAATATAGGCAGTACCTTTTCTGCCCGGCGCAAATGGTTTAGTGGTTCCTTGCGGAAAAGTAATCACCCAATTTTTATTTAAAGCTTCGGTTATTTTTCTGGTATCTGACGGATCTAACCCTCTTCTAACTTCAGACCCCTCAGAACGCCAGGTACGCTTTACCGTAACAGCTCCTGCTAAAGAAAATATTTTGGTTAGCCAGTTACTCTTCATTGTTTCTTCTGCTGCAACATACCTGATCCTGGTAAAAGGCCAAAGTAAATAATAGGGAATACCTAGCCTGTTTTTCTTCCGCCAGCTGGAAGCACAAAAAATATGGATAAAAGTAATTACGTCTGCAAAATAAGTTTGATGATTACTTACAAAAAGTACATTTTGCTTGGGTAGGTTTTCCAGATGCTCCATCCCCTTAATACTAAGCTTATTGACCAGATTTATTCCAGGATAAGAAAATATCCCAACAATAGAATAAACCATCCCTTTTACAAAACGGGATTCTTTAATATGGCCTAATATTTTCTTCAATCTTATTGGTTAAAACATAAATTCGAAGAGGCAAGTTAATAAAAGCTTACAATATTAACTGTGATAAAAAAATTCATACGCAAGCAAATTTATAAGATAATCAAGGACTACATATAATGTTAAATTAACAAATAAAAGATGTGAAGAAAATTTTGTTAAAAAAAAAATAAAACCCCTAATTTACACTCTCTATGTAAAGTGGTGAAAACCACGCTTTACTTATTACTATTTATCACTAAACAATTTATTATGCAATCCAAAACTACTTTTAAAAAAGTTACGGGTTTATTAAGGTCCTTTTTGCTGTGTCTATCGTTGACAGCTGCTACATCAGGACTTGTAAATGCGCAGACTTACACAAATGGTAATTTAAGTACGGGAGCAACCTTGTCTACAGGTGCTACTGCCCCTGCTGGTTTTACCTGGAGTGAATTACAACTAACCAATAACTCGCTGGGTTATGCCGCAAATATAACTGCTGGTTTTACAGTTGCAGATGACTTTACTGTTCCTGCAGGCCCATCATGGAATCTTACAAAAGCTACTTTTTATGCATATTCTACAGGATATGCAGGTGCTACTTCTCCATTTAATGATGTGAGGGTTCAAATTTACAATACCAATCCTTCTATTGGTTCTCCTGCTGCTATTTATGGCGACCTTACAACCAATAGATTTGCTGCATCAGCTACTGCAAGTATGTACAGAACATCCTCTACAGCTGGTACAACAAGGCAAATATGGAAAATAGAAGCAAATGTTACTACCTCTTTGGCTCCAGGCACTTATTGGATCGAATGGCAGCTTGGAAATGGTGGCTTGAGCAACTTTTCTCCTCCAAGTACTGTAGTTGGAACTGTCACACAAGCTGGTAATAATTCATTACAAAGAACTTTACCATCTACTTGGGCTGCTCTTACAGATGTAGGAGGTGCACAGGCAATGCCATTCCGCCTTGATTATAACACGGGCGCTTGTACAGGTACTCCAACTCCAGGTAATACGGTGGCTTCAGTTACTGCAGTTTGCCCTACCAACCCTGTTACTTTAAGTTTACAAAATACCACCAATGGTTCAGGCGTAACTTACCAATGGCAATCAGCTGCTGCTGCAACTGGCCCATGGTCTAATATTACAGCCGCAACCAATAGTTCTTATTCAACCTCAACATTAGCTGCAACTACATTCTTTCAGTGTATTGTAACTTGTAGCGCTAGCAGTGGTACTTCTACTCCAGTTCAGGTTAGTTTAAATCTTCCAAGTGCTTGTTATTGTATTCCTGCAGCTTCTAACTGTACTTTTGATGACAGAATCGCCAACGTTACTTTTGGAACAACACTTAACAACAACTCTGCTTGCTCTGTTGGTGGATATGCAAACTATACAGCTACTGTTGCTGCTACAGATGTAATTGGTGGAGCTAACAACCAAATGAAAGTAACTGTAGGCCCAGGTGGAACAGAGAATGTGGGTGTTTGGATTGATTATGACAGAAGCGGATCATTCGATGCGTCTGAGTTTACTTTATTAGGATCTGGCAATGGTGTTACTATTACTGGTAATATTGCTATTCCTGCCAGCGCACCTCTTGGTCAAACAAGAATGAGAGTAAGAGTACGATGGAGTACTGCTGTTACAGGCACTACTGCATGTAGTACTTATTCATTTGGTGAAACTGAAGATTA
>CANNJE010000011.1 GCA_947504605.1 Chitinophagaceae bacterium | reverse complement strand
GATGGTTATGGAGACATTTTGGATGTGGATGCTCTTATCGTTGGTTTACATCAGCACTTGGGCAGTAATTTTTCTTTATATAAATCGGAACTTGTAAGAACAACTTACCCCGATTATATCAGCAGCCGATTTACGCCTGATTATATTACTATTAATTGTATGAAAAATATAATTTCCGATATGTACCCCGAAAAAATTGAGGATAAAACACTCGTTGTGCAAATGGTTGAAAAAGGGAAACGGCTGTATCTTTTGCAAAAGTTGGTTCCGTTTGCCAAAGACTATCAATTAATTGGTTATACCGAAAAACAATATAGCGAGTGTTCGGAAAGAGAAGCTATTATCTGGGACCTCTTTATTCAGAATAATATTCTTCAATCCATAGACAACAATATTATTAAAAACTATATTGGGGAAGGCCCAAAAACACCCGAACTCGGAGATGCCTCTCCTGGCAATATTGGTTCTTTCTGCGGATGGCAGATCATAAAAAAATACATGGACAAATTTCCTGAAACAGATTTGGATGTTTTGATAAAAACTGATGCTGAAACGATTTTTCAAAAAGCCAAATACAAACCATAATATTAAGCAGCAGCCTGAGAAGCAGATTGTGCCTGTAAAAAAGCTGCAGAAGGTCTTTCTCCTAATTGTTTCATCACTCTGAGATGAGATGCCAAAGCTCCACTCATAGTATTATAATGATTGTAAGGAAGATTGTATTCTTTACATTTTTGGGCTACTATTTTACTGATTGCAGGATAATGTACATGGCTTACTTTGGGAAACAAATGGTGTTCTATCTGAAAATTAAGTCCACCCACAAACCAAGAAATTACTTTGTTATCCATTGCAAAATTAGAAGACGTTTTTACTTGGTGTTCTGCCCATGCAGTTTCAATATGCTTGGTAGTATCTAATGCAATATGTTCAAACTCGGTATTCTCTACCACATGCGCCAGTTGAAAAACCAATGAAAGCGTTAATCCCATCACAGCATTCATTACAAAAAAACCAACAAGCCAACCTTGCCAACCCCAAACAGCAATAGGTATTGCAATAAATATTGCTGCATAGTAAATTTTTGTAAGCCAAAATACGATATGGTTTTTTGCACTCATTTTCCAGGCCTCGGTAGTATAAATTTTACGAGTAAAATATTTTGTAAAATCCATAAAAAATATCCAAAAAATAGAAGACAATGAATACACCGGCAACAGATACAAATGCTGCACTTTGTGAGCAGGAACCCATTTTTGTGTTTCACATTGTCTTATTATGGGGCTTTTGGCTATATCATCATCAAGTCCATCCACATTGGTATAGGTATGGTGTATGATATTGTGTTTCTGCTTCCAGAAATAGGCACTTGCTCCCAACATATTGGCAGTTAGGCCCAAAAAATCATTGAGGGTATTATTGGTACAGTAACTACCATGATTAGCATCATGCATTACACTAAACCCTATAGATGCTGCCAGAAACCCAAATAACCCTGCCAATAAAAGTGCAGGAAGCACACTTATTTCCACCAACATTAGGCAACAATAAACTGCTATGATAGATCCAATCAATATAATTGATTTGGAAAAAAGCCTCCAATCGCCGGTTTTTTTGATATTATTTTCGGTAAAATAATTGTCCACACTTTCTTTCAGGGTTTGATAGAAAGCATTGTTTTTGTTGTTGAAGATTAATTTGGACATCTGGAATTGGTTACTGGTTTTAAAAGGTTGCTACACTTTATTGCTTGGGTAAGCAATATAAGCAATAAATCATGATTTCTACATGTACGTTTAAGGTAATTATGCAGAGATAACAGTAAAATTTGTTAATTCATCTTAAAAGGCACCTGCATTTCAAAAGCAGGTATTGTTACCCTGAAAGTTTTATGAGTAAGAAGATTCTCCATTAAATAAGTCCCATGCATTCTGCCTAATTCACTTTTCAGGTTGCATCCGCTCATATATTGATATTGTTCAGCTACTGCTATTTGTGGTTGAACACCAACAACACCCTCGCCTTCCACTTCTTTCATAGTTCCATTACTGTCAAAAATATGCCAGTGACGGGTTAAAAGTCTTACTGGAAATATATTGTTATTTTCTATCATAATCCTGTAAGCAAACATAAATTCACTGTTCAGCGGATTGCTGAACTCAGGTTGATAAAATGTTTCTACACTTATCCTTATACCTTCCGATATTTTACTTACCATTCGATCCATTTCAACTAAGTTAATAAATTTATGCATACCAGTTCAAACTTCCTCATCCTATTTTCTTTGCAAGTTTATAGCCATTTTTCAATAGCCAAACAAGCACTTTATCCCTATTATCGCCTTGCACCAATATTTCTCCATCCTTAACAGAACCACCAGTTCCGCAAAAAGATTTTAGTTTTTTCCCCAGATCCTCTGCATCAGAAACATTGCCTTTAAACCCATCTATAAGGGTTACAGCCTTTCCAGCCCGATGCTTTTTATCAAGCCTTACTTTTAGTGCCTGCAGATGGGGTTCTAGTGTGATTGCAACCTGTTCTTCTTCTTCAAATTTAAAAGAGCTATCGGTTGAGTAAACAATGCCCATCATACCCTGTTTATTTTTTGCCATTTATTATTATTAAAATATCACTGCTTTTAAACTAAGATCTAAACTTACCGCCTGATGAATAATAGCACCACTAGATATATAGTCTACACCTGTAGCAGCGTAGTTTTCTAAATTATCATAATTAATTCCGCCACTCGCTTCCGTTTCAAATTTTCCATTTATCATTTTTAATGCTTCAATGATAAGTTCTGGGGTGAAATTATCCAACATAATTCTGTCTACTTTTCCTGTTTGCATAACTATATCCACATCTTCCAAGCTCCTTGTTTCAACCTCAATTTTCAAACCTGGTTTTTTGGTTTGCACATAGGTAAAGGCTTTTTCAATTGCATTTTTAATACCGCCGCAATAATCAATATGATTGTCTTTCAACATTATCATATCGTATAATCCAATTCTATGATTAACGGCTCCTCCTATACAAACTGCCTCTTTTTCTAAAACTCTGAAATTAGGAGTGGTTTTGCGTGTATCCAACAATTTTGTATTATAACCACCCAGCTTATTTACATACTTATTTGTAAGGGTAGCTATACCGCTCATACGCTGCATGCAGTTTAGCACCAAACGTTCGCACTGCAAGATGGTATGCACTGAAGCTTTTACTTCAAAAGCCTGCTCCCCAAACGACATAAGCTCACCATCCTTTTTCTTCACTATAAAATCAATGCCCGGCTCCATAAAACGAAAGATTTTTTCAGCAACTTCTACACCTGCCAATATGCCGTCCTGCTTAATTTTAAGAACAGCTTTACCTTTTGATTCGGGATTAATCGTGGAAAGCGTAGAATGATCCCCATCTCCAATATCTTCTGCAAGCGCATTTTTAATCAGTAAATGAATTTGTTCTTCCTTATTCATAATAACAAAGCTAAGTAAGGAAAATGTTTTTTCAGGCAATAAAAAAGCTCCGCTAAGGGAGCTAATCATTTAAAGGAGTAAAAGTTTACTCATTTTCAAACCTTATCTCCTGCAGAAACTGCTTATCGCCTCTCTGCTTCATAAAAACAGTGGTACGGTAGGTGCTATTTTTAGTGACCAGTTTACCTATGAAATACTGAGAACCTGCGTTATCGCCTTTATGAATAACTGTAAAGGCTTTTACCGGATTATTATTAAAAAAGTCCCTGAGAATCACTTCTGCCTGACTTTTACTATAACTATTGCTTTTTTCAGGTAAAGTAATGTCTACAGTATTATCAAAATATTTTGCCACCTGAGCTGCATTACCAGATTTTAAGGCTGCCACAACTTCCTCGATGCCAACTAATGAGCTAAAAGATAGCATTACTGTTGATACTAATAAAAGAGTAAATATTTTTTTCATTGTTGCTATTTTTAATAAATTCTATTTGACCAAAAACGTGCCAATAAAACTTAATATTGTTCCATTAAAGAATATTTCACCTGTTTACAGTTATTAAAGGTTGGGTATATTTCTCAATTAAGTAGCTTTACAACATGGAAAATAAGAAAATTCTTTTGGTAATAATGGATGGATGGGGTTTAGGAAAAGTAAAAAGCAGCGATGCGATTCAAAATGCCCAAGTTCCCTTTGTAACATCACTTTATCACAAATATCCCAATAGTACACTTAAAACCTGTGGACTTGATGTTGGTTTGCCTGAAGGTCAGATGGGAAACAGCGAAGTAGGCCACCTTAACCTAGGAGCTGGCAGGGTAGTTTATCAAGAACTGGAAAGGATTAATGTAGCTATCCAGGATAAAAGTTTTTTCCGAAATCCAACGCTTTTAGCATCCATTGAGTATTGCAAAAAAAATAAAAAGACCCTGCATCTTATCGGGCTGGTAAGTGACGGTGGAGTTCATTCCCATATAAACCATGTAAAAGCCATAGCAGATTTATGTGTGTCGCAACAGTTTAACAATCTTCTGGTTCATGCTTTTACTGATGGCCGTGATACTGACCCAAAAAGTGGCTTACGTTTCATAAGTGAATTGCAGGAGCATTTAAAAATATCAACTGGTAATATTGCAAGCATTACAGGACGCTATTATGCTATGGACAGGGATAAAAGATGGGAGCGCATAAAAATAGCTTATGACGCAATGATAAATGGGGTTGGAGAAAAATCTACAGACCTGTTTAAATCAATCAATGCCTCTTACGATAAAAATGTAACCGATGAATTTATAATGCCTATTATAAATGACAGCATAGCAGAAACAACTATTAAGGATGGAGATGCTGTGATTAGTTTTAATTTCAGAACAGATCGTTGCAGGGAAATTACAGAAGCACTTACACAAACCAATTTCCCAGAACAGAATATGCATGCGCTAAACCTGCATTATACTACTATGACCATGTATGATCACGCTTACAAAAATACTCATGTGGTATTTGAGAAAGATAATCTGAATGATACACTCGGAGAAGTATTGGCAGCAAATGGTAGAACCCAATTGCGTATGGCTGAAACTGAAAAATATCCTCATGTGAGTTTCTTTTTTAGCGGAGGCAGAGAAGTGCCATTTGAAGGTGAAAAAAGAATCATGATCCCTTCTCCTAAAGTTGCTACTTACGATTTACAGCCACAAATGAGTGCATATGAATTAACCAATGCAGCTGTTGATGAAATTAACAAATCGGAACCCGATTTTATTTGCCTAAATTTTGCCAATGCAGATATGGTAGGACATACGGGCGTTTGGGAAGCTGTTATAAAAGCAGTGGAAACCGTTGATACCTGTGTTGAAAAATTATTGACTACAGCGCTTGAACATGATTACTGTATTTTTCTAACAGCAGACCATGGAAATGCAGATTATGAAATTAATGAAGATGGAACGCCTAACACTGCACATACACTAAACCTTGTACCATTATTTATTATTGATAAAGAATGGAAAGGCACCGTAAAACCCGGCAAACTGGGTGATATCGCCCCAAGTATTTTAAAAATGATGAACATCCCAATACCTCCCGCAATGACTGGAGACATTTTAATTTAAAGATTATTTATATGAAAAAGATTATCAAAAATATTTTACTGGCCTTAGTGGTGTTACTGGTATTGGTTCAATTTTATCCAAGAGCAAAAAAGAACAATGACTTGACCGCAGTTAATGATCTTGCAACGGTACATGCTGTTCCAACTGACGTAATGGATATTTTAAAAACATCCTGCTACGACTGTCATAGTAACAATACTTTTTACCCTTGGTATTCAAACATTCAACCTAGTTCATGGTGGTTAAACGACCATATAGTAGAAGGAAAAAAAGAACTGAATTTTTCTGAATTTGCAACATACCGACTAGCGAGGCAGTATAAAAAACTAGATGAAATAATCAACCAGATTAAAGAAGATGAAATGCCTCTGCAATCCTATACGCTTATTCACCGTAATGCAAAATTGAGCAAAGAACAGAAGTTGTTAGTTTCGAGCTGGTCATCTGCATTAAGAGACAGTATGAAAACTGTATATCCTGCAGACAGTCTAAAAAGAAAACCAAAGCCTGTAGTACTGTAAATGAATAATAAAAAACATATTACTTCCTTTTTATTATTGCTGGCAATAATTCCTTTATCATTATGTGTTCAGTTTGTTGTTAATCAGCAAATAGTCAAACATAAAATGATGGAGAAGTTAGAGCATGAAATGTTAATCACTTTTACATTTTCGCAGCAACAGATAAAATGGGTTATTCCAGGTAAAGAATTATTGGTAAACGGAAAACTATTTGATGTAAAAAAATATATTGAAAAGAATAACTGCATTGAAATTACAGGCTTATTTGATAAAGAGGAACAGGCACTGAAAGAATCCTATGTAAAATTACTACAAGACAAATCCGATACAATCCCTTTTAAAAAATTAATGGGAAAGTTTTTTTTCAATCCTATTTTCTCTCCGCCAAACAGTGATACATACACAAAATATTACTATCGAATTTCATCCATACTATTTTGTAATTTTTCCGAAAAAATAATGTTTAAATTTTATCCTGTAAATACTCCGCCGCCAGATATGTGCCGCTACATATAATTTTACCAAAACAAGTTTTATACAAAAAGAATGGAATACACTGTAGGTGTATCCGTTCAATAAATTAATGCATGAATAAATTATTTTTTTTAGTGGCATCCATTGTGATGCAAGACACTTATGCACAGACAAATAAACCAACAACTGATACTATCACTAAAAAAATCACACTTGAAGAAGTTGTAATCTCTGCAAATAATTTTGTTGAAAAGAAAAAAAACATTGCACAATCTATAGATGTTATTACAGACAAAACAATTGCAAAAACAAATGCCCAAAACACCGGCGACCTACTTATAAATACAGGAAAGGTATTTGTTCAAAAAAGCCAACAGGGTGGCAGCAGCCCTGTATTGAGAGGTTTTGAAGCAAGCAGAATATTACTGGTGGTAGATGGCGTAAGAATGAATAACGCCATATTCAGAAGTGGCCATTTGCAAAACATCATTAGTGCCGATCAAAATATGCTGAGCAGGGTCGAGATTATGTATGGCCCATCTTCTACTATTTACGGTGGTGACGCTCTTGGTGGCGCCATCCATTTAATTACCAAATCACCCCTATTATCAGGTAATGATAAATTGCTGAGCACTGGTAATACTTTTGCCAGATACAGTAGTGTAAATAATGAAAAGACAATTCACGCTGATTTAAGTATTGGCAAAAAAAGATTTGCATGGTTGCAGTCGTATAATTTCAGTGATTTTGGAGACATGAAAATGGGGAAACATGACGGAAATAAATATCCAAATTTTGGCCAGAGAGATTCATTTGTAGTTACTGTAAATAATGTAGATAATATTGTTGCCAATAAAAATAACAGGGTTCAAAAATTTTCAGGCTATCAGCAATGGGATATTACTCAAAAGTTATTGTTTAAACAAAATGAACAGTTTACCCATTCTTTAAACTTCCAGTATTCAAACACCAACAATGTACCAAGATATGACCGTTTACAAGATACAAAAAATGGCAGACTACGCTATGCAGAATGGTTTTACGGGCCGCAGAAAAGATTGCTTTCGGCCTATGAATTAAATGCAAACAAACTGTGGATTTTTGATGCCGTAAAAACAAATATTAGCTATCAGGATATCGAAGAAAGCAGGCAGACAAGAGAATTCAAAAGGTACGATAGATTTGACAGCAGGATTGAAAAAGTAAAAGTATTTGGCGCCACTGTTAGTGGCAGAAAAATTGCAGGAAACAGCGAATTAACCACTGGTTTTGATATCCAGCTTAATGATGTAAAATCAAGGGCGTTTCGAAAAAATATTATTACTGGAATTGAAACTAAATTAGATACACGTTATCCTGATGGTAAAAATAGAATGAATAATTTTGGTGTTTTTCTGCAACATCTTTACAAATTCAATAATAAAAAATGGGTATTAAACGAAGGGTTAAGACTACAATCTGTGCACCTAAAAAGTAATATTGCAGATAACTCCTTTTTTAATTTACCTGATACAGCCGTAATCCAAAACAGCCTTGCTTTAACCGGTAATATTGGTGTTGTGTATAATGCCTCAAAAAACACCCTTTTAAGAGCTACATTATCATCGGGATTCAGAGCACCCAATATTGATGACCTTGCAAAAGTTTTTGAATCAAACACAGCTGCAAAGCAGGTTGTAATACCTAATGCTAATTTAAAATCTGAATACACATATAATTTAGATTTAAGCCTAAGTCAAAAAATTTCAGACAAAGCCAATATAGAATTAACAGGTTTTTACACTCTATTTAGAAATGCCATCATAAAAAGCCCCTATAGCCTCAATGGCCAGGATTCAATCCTTTATAATGGGGTAATAAGTCAGGTATTGGCAAATCAGAATGCTGGTAAAGCCAATCTTTACGGTTTTAATGCAGCTATAAGTGTAGAAGTATGGAAAGAACTGTTTCTGGCTGGTACTATAAGTTACACTCATGGGCAATTCAAAACAGATCCTTCCAAAAAAACAGCCGTATATGAAAAACAGGTTAATGGTACTTATATTTTGGTTCAACGAAATGTTTCTAGTATTCCTCAAGACCATATTTCGCCAGTTTTCGGAAAAACAAGCTTGACATACAAGCATAAACAAGTTAATACTGAAATTAATTTGTTATTTAATGGCTGGAAGTATTTAGATCAAATGAATGCTGCAGGTGAAGACAATGCCCAATATGCCACTATTGACGGCTTTCCAGGTTGGGCCATTTTAAACTGGAAGTGTAATGTAGAACTTTCAAAACTTCTCCATGTTCAGGTGGGCATAGAAAATATTTTAGATAAAAACTACCGGTATTTTGCTTCTGGCTATTCTGCAGGTGGCCGAAACTATTTTATTAGTATAAGGGCCAATTGGTAAACAATCCTTGCAAATAATTGAAATGGGGCTAATTGTTAAATCTTTAGCCTCATTTTTTTTAATGCAGCAAGTCTTCAAACAAATTTGTCTATATTTAAAGGGTAAAACTATAAAATTTATGACCGAGGAGCTAATGCTTGCCGGAAGTATCAAAAACAATGCCTCCGCACAGGAGGAACTGTATAGTCGGTTCAGCCCCCGCATGCTTGGTGTTTGCTATCGCTTTGCTAAAAACAGAGAAGATGCGGAAGACATGCTACAGGAAGGTTTTATTAAAGTATTTACCCAACTTCACCAGTATAGAAATGAAGGCTCGCTGGAGGGGTGGATTAGAAGAATTGTTGTACACACTTGTATTAATGTCCTCAAAAAAAATAAAAAATTTGCAGATAGTGTAGATTTAATTCATGCAAAAAGTATTCATATAAAGGAAGACATGATTCCTTCTATAATGCAGGCAAAACAGGTTGTAGAATGTATTAGACTTTTACCGCTGGGATATCGAACTGTTTTGAACCTGTATGCGATTGAAGGATTTTCGCACAAAGAAATAGGTAATTTACTTGATATAGAAGAAAGCACGAGCAGAAGCCAATATACAAGGGCTAAAGCAATGCTAGAAGAAATATTAATTAGGAAAAATATTATTCACAAGCCCCGAAAAAATATATTTGGAGCTGCTGCCTCTTCAAGATGATTGTGAGTAAAAAAAACAATCTAATTGAAAACCAAACTAAAAACGCTTTTTGTGAAAGAGATGGAACAGGAATTTTACAGAGACGAATTTGAACAAATGCTTAAGGATACAACTGAAGATTTCAGAATGTACCCTTCCAGAAAAGTATGGCATAGCATTTACAACGATTTACACCCAGATCGCAGATGGCCATCATTTGCAGTTTGCCTTCTTCTACTTTCTGCAATTTTATATATTGGTGTAGCCAACAATAACAGTATCAGCAAAAGATCAAGGACCCTGCTTACAGCTGTAAATACAAATGAAAAAACAATTGCTAATCAAAAAAATACCAATTCAGATAAAAAACTAAAGAACAATTCCGATATTTTACAATCCAATTTCGATAATACAACTTATTCAAATCTGGATCAAAGCCAAAAGGATAACTATAAGAATATTGCTACTTCAAACATGGATATACCTGTTTTTGAAAAATTAATACAAAATGACAAAAACAGTTTGTTTACAACATCTGCAAGCATTGCACCACATTCCGATAAAAATATTATTAATAAAATTAACAACTCTATTTTAATTAATATTATCAAAGAGCAATCTACAGAAACGGCAAAAATGACATTTACTGAAGAAACTAATTCAGTAGAAACAAATGTGATACCCGCCAATGATATATCAGATTTTAATATTGAAAAAACAGCTGCCGAAAGTTCAGTTAAAACAACTGTTTTAACTGAAACAAAAAACACAGAAAAAAATAAACTTTTAACGGCAAATACTGATGAAAAATCCTGGGTAGAAGACTTCGCTTTCCACAATGTGCGTAACCGCAACAAATGGAAATCTAACCTTTCTTTACAGTATTATATTACGCCTTCCATAGGTTATAGAGAGTTGTATAAAAACAACGATTTTGGACCTTCCAATGGTTTACTCCTAAGAATGCCTGATAATGCCAATTCTGTAAGTCAGCAAGCAGCATTCAATATTGAAGCTGGTGGATCTATTTTAATGGGACTAACTAAAAAAATAAGGCTCAAGTCTGGTTTTCAGATTAATTACAGCAATTATATTACTCATGCACATGAGTTGCAGCATCCTGCCCAAACCGTTGTATTGATGAACGATTTACACAATGGCAGTATTATGCCGGTTTCATATAACAGTAACTATGGAAATGTTCTTGGTTCAAATTTTAGCAAACTAAACAATAAAACATTGCAAATCAGCTTGCCTTTAGGTGCAGATTATCAAATTGCGGGTAATGAAAAAATAAAATGGTATATGGGTGCTACTATTCAGCCTACATACATCCTTTCAGGAAATGCATATTTGATTTCAACTGATTACAAGAATTTCGTAGATGAAGTAAGCCTATTAAGAAACTGGAATATAAATACAAGTTTTGAAACCTTTGCTACAATTAATGCCGGTGCTGGCTTTAATGTTAATTTGGGACCACAATTACGATATCAGTTATTATCTACGTATAGTAAAGCATATACTTATACAGAGAAATTATACAACATAGGATTCAAACTTGGCATAACTAAAAAATTGTAACAAACGCTAATTAATAAACCAGCGCAACGATTTTTGTTGCGCTTTTTTATTGCCCTAAATTTGAGTCAATGGTTTTTTACATTTAATTTTGATATTATGAATAAATTATTTGTTCTTTTATTAATGGTCTGCTCATGCAGTGATGCAGCTAAAAAAACAACAATAAATACACCTGAAAAAGCAGAACAGGTAAGCTTTTTTCCAGTTACAAGTTATATTAAAGGGCAAATTGCCGAATTAAAGACGTCTAAGGTAAAACCAATTATTACAAATATTGCCGGCGACAAATCAGATTCCACTTTTCTTAAAATTGAAGATTTGGACTCTGCCTTTAAGGAATATATTAATCCGGAAATAGACAGTATTAACCTCATCGACCATTTCACAGAAACTCGATTTGAAGATAAATCTATCAATGCATTTACTTTCATTTATACCACTAAACCAGGAATTTCAGATAACATTTCATTGATTAGATGGGATGTTATAATCGACCCGGAAACCAACAATGTAAAAAGAATATATATTGTTAAGAAAATAGACGGTAATAAAGAACTGCAACTTACCTGGCAAAGTGGAAAATATTGTAAAGCAGTTACAATTGCCACAGACAATACTGGCAAACAATATTTAGAAAATGAACAGACCATCAAATGGAATTTTGAATAATCCATGACATCAAAAGACTTTTCCGCTATATCTCCTACGATACCTTCAGCCCCGGGTATCTATAAATATTTTGACAAAAGCAATCAGCTTATTTATGTTGGAAAGGCAAAGCAGCTTCGCAAAAGAGTAAGCAGTTATTTTGTTAAGAACCTGCAGAGTTATAAAACCATCGAACTTGTAAATCGAATTCACAGAATTGAATTTACCATCGTCAATAGTGAACAGGATGCTTTTCTGTTGGAGAACTCATTGATTAAAGAATATCAGCCTCTTTTTAATATCAATCTTAAAGATGATAAAACATACCCGTATATTGTTGTAAAAAACGAACGTTTTCCAAGGGTATTTTTTACTAGAAAAAAAATTAATGATGGCTCCCAGTATTATGGACCATATACATCTGTTGGCAAGGTTAGGGATTTGCTGGATGTAATAAAGCAAAATGTTCCACTCAGAACCTGCAAACTAAACCTTACTGAAAATAATATCAACAAACATAAATTTAAAGTTTGTCTTGAGTATCACTTGGGCAACTGTAAAGGCCCCTGCGAGGGGCTTCAATCTATTAATGATTATGATCAGGGGATTCATCAACTAAAACACATTCTTAAAGGAAATGTATACCCGGTCATCCAACATTTCAAGGCACTTGTAAGAGAGCAAGCACAAAAAATGGAGTTTGAAAAAGCTGCTTATTATCAGTCTAAAATTTCTCACCTTCAACAATACCAGTCAAAGTCGGAAGTTGTTAATACTAAAACTGGAACAATAGATATATTTAGCATAATTGAAGAAGGCGATCAAGCTTACGTAAATTACCTGGCAGTAAATGATGGAAGCATCATACAAACAAAAACTATTACACTGCTAAAAAAATTGGAAGAAAGCCCTGCAGAAGTTTTAAGTTTTGCTATTGCACAATTAAGACAAACATTTGTTAGTGATGCAAAAGAAATCATCGTTCCTTTTGAAATTGATTACCCTGAAAAAGACATTATAATCACCATTCCAAAAGCTGGGGATAAAAAAATATTATTAGAGCTTTCACAGAAAAATGTAGATTATTTTAAGGAAGAATTACATGCTAAAAAACTCCTTAAACTAGAAGATAAAACAATGGATGAAAAAAGCAGGGTGCTTCATCAGTTGCAAAAAGATCTGCATCTAAGTCAATTGCCCTTACATATTGAATGTTTTGACAACTCAAATTTTCACGGCAGTTACCCTGTAGCTGCTATGGTTTGCTTTAAAGATGGAGAACCAAGTAAAAAAGATTACCGGCATTACAATATTAAAACGGTTTCTGGCATTAATGACTTTGCATCTATGAGTGAAGTAGTTTTAAGGCGCTACAAACGCCTTATTGAGGAAAATAAGGAATTGCCACAGCTTGTAATAATCGATGGCGGGAAAGGGCAACTAAGTGCCGCACTAGAAAGTATTGAAAAGCTTGGCCTGACAGGAAAACTTACATTAGTAGGTTTGGCAAAAAATAAGGAGGAATTATTTTTTGCCGGTGATACTAATTCATTACTGCTTCCCTGGGAAAGCGAAAGCCTAAAACTCATCAGACGTATACGAGATGAAGTACACCGTTTTGGTATCACTTTTCATCGCAACAAAAGAAGTCAGGGGACATTTACAAACGAACTGGAAGCAATAAAAGGAATTGGCAAACAAACTGCAGACTCCCTTTTAAAAGAATTTAGGTCGGTTACTAAGATCAAAGAAAAAACGCTGGAAGAAATAAGCAAGATTATAGGCAAACGTAAAGCTGAAATTTTACTAGAAAGCCTTCGAGATAAGGAATAAAATAAAAAGGGGCCAGGATAAAAATCCAGCCCCGTTTAAAATCCAATATCCTATGAAAAACCGATACAAAAGTAAGGGCATTCTATATACAAGCCTATACCCTAAAGTGGGTATTTTCAATAAATAAAAAAGTCCTCATTACGAGGACTTTTTATCAAGAAATTAGTTTCGGTATTAGTAACTCCACAAATTCTGCTCATAGTTAAATATCTTGTCTTTGATATTTTCGCCCTCTAGCAGTTGTAGAATACCATTTTCTTTTAAACCTTTATAATTTTTAATAAACTCATCATAAGGATTATCAATGGTACTTTTTATGATTCTTCCGTAGAACATACGGCTCTCAAACAACTCTTCCCAGCTCATGCGTGCACCAATGTTTTTACCATTATAAACCTCATACTTTGCAAAAGTTTCTCTCATATCAGGATAATAAACCCAAAAAAGTTCAGATTCACCAAGATTAAGCCCCTGAGAATTAATCACATTCTTTACTGGCGCTATTCCTAAAATTCTCCAAAACAATCTTGAACTTTCCTTATCAAAAATTACTTCTTCTTTAATACGGAATTTATAAAATGAGTCAAAATTAATATCATTGATCATCTTTTTAGTACCTGTTAATTCTCCAGCTTCATTATAAATAGGCACTTCAATTGGTTCACCTGAAATAACTTTAGCGACTTCCCCTTTTGTCATTGGTGTTGTAAAACGATCATCTACTGAGCTAAAAACAGTTACTACACTGTCTTGTATGGCCTGTAATAAAATAGATATGAAACGTTGATTACCATTATTTTCGTCAGTAGAATACCTGAAAGGCAAATTAAGTTTTTCCCTTGTATCTATTTCTCTCCATATTTTATGTCTGTAAACAGCATCATCTGCACGCAGATTTTCATATGGAAGGGGAGTTCTATCTCTCAAAACAGCTGTTTCCACTGCTTCATCTGGACGAAGTGATTTTTTCACTTGTTTAATAGGCAATGTATCAACTGCCGGAGCTGCAACAGCAGCCACAGCCTGAACCGTATCAATAGTAGCAACGGTTGGTTCCACCTTAGCTTTGGTTTTTGTAGTGGTAGATCTTTTCGTTGAAGTACGCTTCTTAGGAGTGGGCTTCTTCTGAGCTACAGCTACATCAGCAAAGCCACCTAGTAACACTGCTAAAAATAATAATCTTAGAACCTGCTTTTTCATAGCTATAAATTTTAATATAATGCGATTGATTTACCTTCAATAGATCTTACACCGTCCGGACCTGATACTTTAATATTATCAAAAGATATTACAGAGCCTGGACCACATTTTTGCATATATGATTGCAAGCTTGCAAGGCTATTGGTTGTAATAGATGCCGTTACAACATTGGGGAAATTAGCACCTGAAAAATATACAGTTGCACCTACCACTGTGTACTTTAAGTCAAAATCAAAGTTTTCGAGCTCTGCTCTACAGAAAGGCTGATTTTTAAATTCTACAGAAGCCATCCTAATTTTGCCGGAACCAACTTTAAATATCGGATCAGGTATTCTTTTCACACGAAATTCAAATGTGGTAGGTTTGTTATCAGCAATTACTGTAATACTTGCTTTCCCTACTGTAGTTACTCTTACTGATCTGTTAGAGCCATTTCCACTAATAGTTCCACCACTCATGGTAACATTTGTTTTATCCCAACCTGTAGGAGAACCAATAGTTACAGGATTATCTACACCAATATAGAATACGTTCATCTTATCGGGCATAACAGCTGCTCCACCAGGAGTTCCTACAGTGTATTCAACTGTTACAGTTTTAGTCTGTGCTTTTTTATTCTGATCAAGATAAGTTACAGTAACCTGTCTTGTTTGTTTTCCGGATCCAGACGCTTTAAATTTAGCCTCACCCTGACCAGCAATAACTGGTACACTTTGGCCACCTATATTAATAGTGGTACCACCCTGAGAACTATAAGATCCTACACCTGCAGTAATCGTTACTTCTTCACCCGGCATTATATAGTTACTGGATTGTCCAACTAAAACAGCTGATTCATCCATCCTTAGGGCAACTTCACCAATTTTATTATGAGCAAAAGTTACTACCTGATTTTCTGCATTTTTAATATTGTTTTGCATCTTACTTAATAAAGTAATAGCAGCTACCGTTGGCATCATTCTAAAATTATGAGTGGTACCATCTTTACCTTCTACTACTTCTACTGGTAAATTCTTTTCAAAAGCAGATCTTATTTCCGGATCAAGATCAAGAATAGCTTTCTTAAAGGCTTTCAATTTATTATCCAATTCTAATCCTTTACCATCAACATCAAAAATTCTGGATGTTGCGTTCAGTTCATCTTCTTTGTATTTTTCAACACCGTTTTCTACAGTTCTGCCTGATGCTACTTTTAATTCTTCTTTAAGCCCTTCAATATAAGTCATCATTGTAGAGGCAAGTACTTTTGCCTGTTGTGCTTTTGGTGCCCATATCTCAGCATTTGCTTTTGACGTAGGATCGTTCAACTTTGCAGTCAATGATTTGAAAAGGGTGACATTTGATGCTTCTATATTCGCATTAGAGTTAACTAAACTTTTATCTACTGTTTTAAAAGCTTCAATAACTTCTGCCGATACGTTCAGCGCCAGGATAGCTGTCAACACCAGGTACATGATGTTGATCATCTTTTGCCGGGGCTCTTTGGGTAAAGCCATATCTGATTAATATTTAATGTTTTATTGAATGTTGTTTGGATCTGAATAATAATAATGGTAGTAAATACCCCTATTATTTCCCTTGCATTGCGCCAAGCATGTTGCCATAAACAGCATTTAGTTTACTTAGGTTATTAGCCAAAGTTCCAATTTGCTCTTTTGCTCTGTTAGCGTCTTCTACACTATTCATCATTGATTGACTAGCTTCAGCCATTTTACCATAAAAACCATTCAAAGCTTTTAGATGATTGTTACTTTCTTTTAATTCTAACTCGTAGATTGTATTTAAAGAACCAAGATTCTTGGTTAATACCTGTACTTGCTCATGGAAACCTCTTGCACTTTCTGATGCATTATTAAAAGAAGCCATTGTTGTGGCGCTATTATTAAAAGATGTAGCCATATTTGTAATTGCTGCAGTAGCTTCTTTGGTTTTGCTGCCAAATTCATTGGTAGATTTTACCACGTCACTTACATCAGACATGCCATTCACGGTAGTTCCTAATTTAGAAAATCCTTCTCCTAATTTTTTAAGACTTACTGGAGTAATATCGGCCTCCTGAAGCATTTTCTCCATTGATTGTAAAGCTGGATTTGCATCTGCCAAAACCGGTTCTTCATCGTCTTCATCGTGATGTTTAGGCTTAATCCATTCGATGGCTGCATATACAAGAAAGATTGCAGTCTCTGTCCACATACCAATGGTAAGCATAATACCTGCATAAGTTTGGTGGGTCAATTTTGCCCATGCACCAAATATAATTACAGCTGCACCAGCACTTACAAACACATCTATCAGGGTTAAAAAGGTTCTTTTCTTTTGAGCCATTGTTTTTAGATTTTAAATGTTTTAGTTGGGGATTGTTTGAAAATTTTTAATATAAAAAGAGTTATAAACACCCGTTCTATATTCTTATAGAACGGGATATTAAAAAATAATTTTAAAATATTTAAACTCTTAAGCAGGGATAGTTATTACTTCTTACGACTTGTAGAAGGAGGCAAATCAATCACACATCTAAAACCAATATATGATTTTGAAGTGTCTTGGTACTCATAATTACGTGTACTTGTTTGTAAAAAATGACCTACATCTTTCCAGCTACCACCACGTAATACTTTACGTTTCATACGAGGGGGATCAGAATCTTTTGCATTCCAACGAATGTCTGGATTCATATCATGTTGAAAATTATAACCACCTTCATAATATAAAGAAGAAGTCCACTCTGCCACATTTCCAGCCATATTATACAGACCAAAATCATTTGGCCAATAAGCATCAGCTCTAACAGTATAGAATCCACCATCTTCCGGATAATTACCGCGGCCTGGTTTAAAGTTTGCCAATAAACAACCTTTTTTATTCCTTAAATAAGGTCCGCCCCATGGATAAGGAGATTGAGAACGACCACCTCTTGCTGCATATTCCCATTGTGCTTCTGTAGGCAAACGGTAATCTGTTTCAGAAGTTCTTTTTTTACTCTCAAGGAAACTATTGTAGAAATTTGTTCTCCATTCGCAGAAAGCAGAAGCCTGTTTCCAGTTTACACCCACAACAGGATAATTCCCAAATGCAGGGTGAGCGAAATATTTTTTAGCCATTGGCTCATTATAAGAATAAGCAAAATCTCTTACCCAGCATAATGAATCAGGATATACAGGAACTTGTTCTTTCAAAATAAAAGCAGAACGAGGAATAGTAACATCTCTGTTATTGGCAGCAGCTTTAAAATCAAATACCTCTGATTGATATACGATTTTTTTAGCATCTAATTCTTTCTTGCCAAAAATACGATTGTCTGGAGTTACTATTATTGCATCGATTTTTTCAATGGTAGCTTTATCACCCCATTTAATGGTTTTCACCTTAGTCCAGTCAATAAGCTCTGTTCCATCCTGACTTTGTTTTACAAACCCCATCAGCTTTGCAGCTATAGAATCTCTTACCCAGTTAGTAAATTGACGATACTCATTATTGGTAACTTCTGTGGCATCCATCCAAAAACCACTAATAGACACTTGCTTGTTACGAGCTGTATACGCATAGTTTACATCCTCATCACTTGGGCCCATATGAAAAGTTCCTGGTGGCACGTAAACCATACCAAAAGGCTTTGGCATTGACCATTTCGAAGCAGGAGCTACACCATGCAGCTGCCCGTCGTTTGGCAAAGAGCCAGACTTCTTTTTTCCACTGAGCATTTTACAACTCGAGACAGAGGTAGCAATAGCAGCTACGGCTAATAAATAGAATATCCGATTATTCATTTTTTTAAACTTTGAGGGTAACAGCAAATGTAATGATTATTTTGATTTAACATCACTTGGTCAAATTTCGTATTGATTAATTTTTTATTCACACTATTTACTTCTACAGACTTTAATAAACGATGCTTTTCTATAAATATTGTGGCGTTTTTTCTATTTTTTACGCTTTTTTTATAATATTTAGAAATGATGAAACATTATGGAAAGGCTTATCACAGCTGTAATTCCTGCATAGGTAGAGCGTAAAATCATTATCGTACTCCTTATTACGTAAAAGTGGCATATCTAATTCTTCTTTACTGCTTTGTATTATTTTATTAGGCAAATACATTTCTAAAATTGTTGTTAAATCTGAAT
This sequence comes from Chitinophagaceae bacterium, assembly GCA_947504605.1. Lineage (GTDB taxonomy): Bacteria > Bacteroidota > Bacteroidia > Chitinophagales > Chitinophagaceae > Ferruginibacter. Next base: position 24,641 of record CANNJE010000011.1, on the reverse strand, counting down.
TAATATTTTTACCTGTTATTACTATTTCATGAATTCCTACAGTTTGTAGAAGATAGGAGCAAGCCCATAACGCAAAAGACCCCGGGTGCTTTTTAAATATATTAAATACAGATTTGAGCATTTGTTCAGCCTGTAAATGCCATTTTCTGTTGTCAAAAACAGTGCCCAGATAAAAGAGATTATAAGCCATGATTGCATTAGCTGAAGGGGTAGCTCCATCGTACAGCTCCACTTTTCTTACTACAATATCCTTTTGATCTTTGTGGGTGTAATACAAAAAAGAACTGTTTTCATCCTGAAAATGGTTAATTACATATTCCGTAAGTTCCTTCGCCCTTATTAAATATTGCTGATTGGAAGTTATTTCCTGTAAAAAAATGCAAGCCTGAATCAGGTAAGCATAATCATCTAAAAATGCAGGATATTTTGCCTCGTTGTTTTTATAAGTATGTAGTAAACCATTGCCAGTAGAGCCATTTAAAAATTTGATTTCAATAAATTCAAACAATGCTACCGCTTCTGTCAGATATTTATTTTCTTTTAGCGCAGCAGAGGCTTTACACAAGGCTGAAAGCATTAGTGCATTACATCCCAGTAATATTTTATCATCAACTCCAGGATGGGTGCGTTGGTTTCTCGCTGTGAGCAAGATTGCTTTACTTGCAGCAATTTGTACATAAAAATCATCAAGGTCCATCTCATACTTAGCTGCAATATCCTTTGCCGGACGGCTAATATTCAAAATGTTTTTCCCCTCCCAATTTCCCGCTTCGCTTACATTATAATAATCGCAAAAAAGTGCTGCCTTATCTCCCAAAATTTCAATAATATCCTTTTTTTGCCAAACATAAAATTTGCCTTCTTCCCCTTCACTGTCTGCATCTAATGCCGTATAAAAACCACCTTCTGGGTGTTTCATTTCATTTATAAAAAAGTCAAGAGTACTTCGAATACCATTTTCAAATTCTTTCTCTTTAGAAAGCTGATAGGCATCGCTCAAGACTATTGTAAGCAAGGCATTATCATACAGCATTTTTTCGAAATGTGGTGCAAGCCACTGGTTATCGGTACTATACCTGGAAATTCCGCCTGCAAGTTGATCATAAATGCCACCATTTAACATTTTTTGCAAAGAACGCAATGCGTGCTGTTTTGCTTCTACATCATTAAAAAAATAAGAATACTGTATCAAATATTGGATAGAAAATGTTTGCAGAAACTTGGGAGCTTTACCAAATCCACCATCAGTATGGTCAGCATTTTTAAGAATATTGGCGGCCAGTAAACGGCAATCATCCTCATTAAAAAATGAAACCGTTTCTGTGGCTGGAATAATATTTTGTAGGTCACCTAAACTATTTGACTTTTTTATATGATCTACCAGGCTTTCTGCCTGTCTCTCAACATCTGCTCTTTTATTTTTCCAAACATCTGTCATAGAGTGCAGCACATCTGACCAAGATGCACGGTTATATGCTTTTTGTGGAGGGAAATAAGTACCTCCATAAAAAGGTTTAGCATCAGTAGTAAGAAAAATATTCAATGGCCATCCACCATTGCCGGCTATTGCTTGTAAGGCATCCATATAAATATGATCTAGATCGGGACGTTCTTCTCTGTCAATTTTTATATTGATAAAATGCTTATTCATATATGCTGCCACAGTCTCATCTTCAAAACTTTCCCTCTCCATCACATGGCACCAATGGCAGGCAGAATAACCAATACTAACAAGGATAGGAAGATCTTTTTCTTTCGCAAGAGTCAATGCTTCATCCCCCCATGGATACCAAAATACCGGGTTATGGGCATGCTGCAATAGGTAAGGACTTGTTTCGTTTAAAAGTGCATTGTTAAACTTCTTGCTCATTCGGTCAATAAAATTAAAATGTAAACCCGGCATAAAAAAAGCAACTTAAAGTTGCTTTTTTTTATTTTTTCTTCGTAGAAATCAGGAATTTTTCCAGTGCACTTATCATGCTGGGGGTTTGTGGTAATGGCGCCTTAATTTCCAATGTTAAACCTGCATCTTCGACAGCCTTAAAAGTATTGGCGCCAAAAGCTCCTAACTTGGTTCCATTTTGTTTATAAGAAGGAAAATTCTCCAACAGACTTTTTACGCCACCTGGAGTAAAGAAGCATATCACATCATAATTACGATCAATCACATCCTTAATGTCATTACTGATTATCTTATACAGTACCGGAGTTGCAAAACCACAATTGTGTAATTTTAGCCAGTTGGTAATTTCACTATCAAATGATTCTGAGCAGGGGTAAAGGAATTTTTCGTTGTCTTTATGTTTATTTATTACATCAAACAAGCTTTTATTAGTCCCATCTGCACCATAAAATACTTTTCTCTTTCTATAAAGGATAAATTTCTGAAGGTACAAAGCCACGGCTTCTGTAATACAGAAGTACTTAGTATCCTGAGATACAGTTGCTTTCATTTCCTCACAAATTCTGAAAAAATGATCAATGGCATTTCTACTAGTGAAAATAACGGCTGAAAATGCCGCAATATCAATCTTTTGTTTTCGAAAATCCTTTGCCTGAATACCTTCTACTACTATAAAGGGATAAAAATCTATGTTCAGGCTGTACTTTTTAGCCAAGTCGAAATAGGGTGATTTGTCACCTTCCGGTTTGGGCTGTGCAATAAGTATTTTTTTAACTTTTTTAGATGTAGTTACTACCGCCTTTTCATCGTTTTTAATCATACTTATTTCCTAATGATATTGCAAAGTTAAAGATTTTTAACAACAAATACTTCGATTGCCTTATACATGATAAGCAATGGCAATATTTCTAATGAAAATATATATACTAAAAAATGGAACCTGCTCACGTTTAGTTTATGCTGCAAAAGACCATAAGAACGAAAAAATCTTAGTGATATCATCACGCCAATCAAAATAAAAGATACCATCACAAAGATGTTGCTTACAGAAGGGAGCGAAAAAGAAAGCACAATAATAACAGGTAGCAGGAAAATACCTATTATTTTATTAATAAGGAACACCACAAAAATATAAGTGTCTGCTTCCTGCTTATAACCTGTAACCCAACCCACAAATTTGAGTGTGAGAAACTTTACAAGATAAACGATCATAAATGCTGCAACAGAAGCACCTAGTAATACCCAGTCAATCGCTAAGGACTTATGACCGATTCTTTGTAAAAGAAAATAAACATAAAGTCCTCCTGCAATTAAAAATATAAGATTAAAAAAAAGCGATGGCAATTTAGATTGCAAAAGCTGATCTGTTAACTGACTTTGACGAAGTGAAGAGTTAAAGAAAACACGGAATAAAGTAGAAAAATACCTAGCATATACAGACCTTATAATACCAAAAATAAAAATAAAGCTTACCAGCAAATAAAACAGAATGTCCTGGTCATTTACTTTTTTTGGCTTTGCCACTAATGATTCGGGTATGCCTTTGCTATTCAAATATTTGTTTTCGTTCAGTAATTTTTCCAGCGAAGGTTTTAAAGGTTCTGCAACAGGAATAGCAGTACTATCCTTTGCCAACAAGACAGAATCTGCCTGCTGTGCCAGTGCCACATTAAATGCAAAGAGTAATAGTAAAAGATAAAACTGCTTCAAAAGGGAATTACATTTTCGGCTGCAAAAATAACGGGCATTTTTTAAAATTCACTAAAAGTAGTTGATATAGCCAAAATGAAGTTTGGACGCTTCTCGGATATTAAACTTCACATCGTCTCTTTTTCCTAGCGCATAACTAAGATTAAGCAAACCAGCCTTTGTTTCATACATGATGCCAAGGCCGGCACCAACAAATTGATTATTAATATCCACAGCCAGATATTTATTCTTTACCCATCCAAAATCGGTAAAGGCAAAAAGATAAGAATTAAGTCCAATAAGGTAACGATACTCTGCAGTTAATACCGTATACCTACTGGCATAAATACTTTCTTCATTAAATCCACGAAGCAATTTATAGCCCCCAATTTGAAACAATTCATTCCTGAAAATATTTGGACTCATATAATATCCACCACTAAAAGCAATTTTAACGGTGGCGGTTTTTGATATAGGGAAATAATGAGACGCTTCCATTTTTACCCTAAGCTGGTAACTTTGGGGTTTAATCGAATCGTATAAAGATGTATAATTAAATGAAGGGTCTTTAATATTGGTGATATCGGCATTTTTACGAATATTTTTTATACCCACAACCGTTGCTAGATTAAGTTCATTTCCTTTTCTGGGGTTAAACTTGTAATTGGTAGCTTTTAACTCATAATTAATACCCATATTTACCGCACTCACATCTATATTAGGGGGCAATGCTTTAAGAAATTTTATAAGATTGGTATCTACTGCACCAGACAATAGTGTGTTATTTTGCCATTGTATAAATAACTTCCCAAACTGGTTGGCCGACAAATCATATTGTAATCCTGCCTGTGCATTTGCCTGCAAAAAATTAGAATCTTTTTTAAACAAATCAAATAAAAAATTAACACCAAAGGGGGAATTAAAAATATAGGGTTTGGTAAATCCTAAATTAAGCCGCGGCGATTTTGGTTGTAATTGCTGCCACTTCACTAAAATTTCTTCTGCAGTTCCAAACATATTTTTAAGGTCCAGATTTACATCGCCTGTTAATTGCAATTTATTATTGACTGTTGATGCAGGTAAAAATCCCAGCAAAAAATTTACCTGGCTGCTTCTTTTAGGTTCAGCATATAAATTAAGTACAGAGCCGCTTCCTAGCATGCTAAGATCTGATGGCTGCATGGGGGTAAGAAAAGGAAGTTCCAGCATTCGTTTATCTACCTGCTGCAATTTTTCTTTATTGTAAATACTGCCATTGGTTATCCCAAAATAACGTTGCAAAAAATGACTACTCAATTTCACTTTACCATATATACGAATGCTGTCTATATGGTATAACACACCCTTGTCTGCCCGAAGGGATGCGCTCATTTTATCCGATTCAATCTGAATGCTGTCAAGAAAAACGGATGCAAAAGGATACCCCTGCTTTTCGTAATAATTGAGCAACCGCTCCTGCAAAGATTGAAGCTGCGGGATATTTAGTGGTTTGTTATTGTAATTTTTTTGAATAAAACCAGCAGCATCCAATGCCTGCTTATCTATATTGTGCGTAAATAACTGCACCCAATTGTATTTTTGCCCAACATACAATTGTATATGAAAAGTATCTCCTTGCCTCCAGGAACTATCTATAGAAGCTACCGGATAACCCTTGGAAGCAAGTATTTGCACAATCTTACCAATGTAACCAAATGCTTCTGTTTCCCCGGCAAAACTTGTTTGTAACCCCAACGAAGGCATAACAAAGCCACTATCTTTGCTCACAGGATGAATCGTAAGCAAATAGGGATTTTTTGATTCGCCCAGCTTTTGGCCGTATACAGAAGTATACAAACAACAAAGCAAAAAGCAGCGCATCAGCCTTTTTTTTAAAATATCAACCCCCTTTCTATTCATTTAATAAAACAATGGTTTCTAAAACGTAAATCTACAATCTTTGGCGGGCATTTATATTCATATTCCTTTTTGCAGACAGGCATGCACTTATTGCAATTTTCATTTCTCTACAACCATTAGACAAAAAAAGCAATTATTAGATGCGCTAAAAGAAGAGATTGTTTTAACAGAAAAAAGCAATGAAGCTGCAACATTAATAGAAACCATTTATATTGGAGGAGGTACCCCCAGTTTATTAAGCCCCGATGAAATTGATGAAATACTGCAAACTTTAAAACAACATTTTTCAATCAATAAAAATGCTGAAATAACACTAGAGGCAAACCCCGATGATATTTCGAAAGAAATTTTACAATTTTGGAAACAAATGGGTATCAACAGGCTCAGCCTTGGGGTTCAGTCTTTTAATAGTGCAGAATTGTTATGGATGAACCGAGCACACAATGCCGAACAATCTTTGCATAGTATCAACGAAATAATAGAAACAGGCTTTACCAATTTTTCTGTTGACCTTATTTACGGCTCGCCTTTACTGAGCAATGATGATTTTATAAAAAATGTACAAACAGTCCTCAATAAAAACATTCCGCATGTTTCCGCTTATGCTTTAACCGTAGAACCCAAAACTGCATTATACACCCAAATAAGTAAGAAAAAATTAGCCCCGATTGACGAAATTAGGCAGGCTGAGCAGTTTGATATTTTAGTAACAATGATGGAAGCTGCAGGATACGAACAATACGAGATCAGCAATTTTGCAAAGCCTGGTTTTAGAAGCAGGCACAACAGCAGTTATTGGCAGGGTAAGGCTTATTATGGTTTTGGGCCGGCAGCACATTCTTTTGATGGCAACAATATCCGCCGCTGGAATATTGCCAACAATGCCTTGTACATAAAATCAATAACACAACAAATCATTCCTTTTGAAGAAGAAAAATTGACGATTACACAACAGTTGAATGAGCGCATTATGATATCCCTGAGAACGATGGAAGGTTTGGATCTAAAGAAAGTAGCTATTGACTTTGATGAAAATTATGCTGATCAGATTCTTACAAATGCACAATCCTACCTGAATAATAATAAGCTTGTATTAACAGAAGGGAGATTAGTGCTCACTAAAGAGGGACGTTTTTTTGCAGATGGTATTGCGTCGGATTTATTTTTTGATTCACTAAATTAATCCTTCCTCAATTTTTTTAAAACCTTCGCAGGCCAACATACCATTCCATAGAATATTATATACAATTGATGCTATTGGCATATCTGCTAATATTTCTTTGTTGATATGGTACATACATTTGCTGGCATAATACCCTTCGGCCACCATACTCATTTCGAGTTGTGCTGATTTTACAGAATATCCTTTACCGATCATATTGCCAAAAGTACGGTTACGGCTATGCAGCGAATAACAGGTTACCAGCAGATCGCCCAGATAAACAGATGCGGCATAATTATTATGCTCACTCTGTAAAATCGAAGATTTTTTATGTTCTATGTACCCTACTTCGGCATTGATAAAACCTGCTTTTCGAAGAAAGCCCGCCATTTCATCGGCACTATTGGCAATAAGTACACTTAAAAAATTATCGCCATAATCCAACCCATGCGCCATGCCTGCACCTACTGCATAAATATTTTTTAAAACGGCTGCATACTGCACACCATAAATATCCTTATTGATGATTGTATTGATATAAGCTGTTTTAAAATAAGTTGCTATATCAATTGTTTGCTCCCTGTCTATTCCTGTAAATGTGAGATAAGATAATTTTTCCTGCGCCACTTCTTCCGCATGGCAGGGCCCCAATACAGCAAAATAATTTTCAAGTGAAACATTAAATTGCTTTTTAAGATAGTCATTCAATAACAGGTTATCTTCCGGCAAAATACCTTTGATAGCAGAAACAATTTTTTTCCCTTCAAATATATTTTTGGGCAACGTACTGAGTGCACTTAATGCATATGCAGATGGTATGGCTATAACGATTGTATCTGCATTTCGGATAACTTCTTCGGCATTGGTGGTAAGAATAAGCTGATTGATATTAAACCTTGCTGTAGTTAAATATTGCGGATTATGAGCACGTACTTTAAATTGCTGAATGGCATTTTCGCTTCTGTTCCACCAATGAATGGTTTGACCGTTATCGGTTAATATTTTTGCCAATGCTGTGCCCCAACTGCCGCTGCCTAGTATTCCGAAAATCATAATTTGGAAGATTTAATTGTTCAGAAAGTTCCAAGGGGTCAAAGTTATTTAAGAATTAGGTTACAAATTTTAAAAGCAATGAATTTGTATAAAGATTCGAAACGTTGAACTTTACAACCCTAACTTATCTACTGCCAACTGCGCAGCAATTTGACTAGCATCTTTTTTATTATAACCCTTTGCCTGAGAAACCAATTCACCATCAACAGTAGCGCCGATGGTAAATAACCTGCGGCCGTTTTCCACTTTTTCGTCGAGCGTTTCAAATTCAAGAGACTTGCCATTTTTATTAGCCCAGCCGTATAATTTGTTTTTGATATTTATTTCCAGCGATTCAAGATCATCTGTGAACAGGTATGGTAGAATAATATATTTTTCTACCCAGGTCTGTGTTTTTTTGTACCCTTTATCAAGGAAAACCGCACCTATAAGCGCTTCCAACGTATTGCCAAATATCTGTGAAATCTTAAGGGCGTTATCAAACTTATTATAGAAAGTGATTTTTTTTAAACCCATCTTTAAAGCAATCTCATTCAGCTTTTGGCGGTTTACCATTTTGCTGCGCATTTCGGTCAAAAAACCTTCTCCTTTATATGGATATTTTCTAAAGAGATAATGAGCAATAATGGAGCTTAGTACCGCATCACCCAAAAACTCAAGCCGTTCATTGTTTTCATCTGCACCTTCTCTAACAGAACGGTGACTAAGTGCCGTTTTATATAAACTAACATCTCCGGGTGTAAATCCGAGTACATTATTTAATTGCTTTTTGAAGTCTTTTTTATAAGACTCTCTCCCAAAAAATGATTTGAAAAATTTCAAAATAATAATAAAGATATTTAGTCGAAATTAGACTATTTGTTTAAAAACAGGAAGAAATATAATCTTCATTTTGATAAAAGATCATTAAAGCAATACTGCTGAAGTGAGTGACACAACGATGTTGCTATGAAAAACAAATGCACGTTAAATAAAAATTACGCTGTGTATTTTTTTATAATAACAGAAGCATTATGCCCACCGAAACCAAAAGTATTACTTAATGCAGCATCTACTGTTCTGTGTTGTGCTTTATTAAAAGTAAAATTTAATTTGGGATCTAGGTCTGGATCATCAGTAAAATGATTGATTGTTGGAGGAATAATATTTTTTGTAACTGCAAGAATACATGCCAATACTTCTAGCGCACCTGCTGCACCAAGACAGTGCCCAGTCATACTTTTGGTAGAACTGATGTTTAGATCGTATGCATGTTCTCCGAAAACACTTAAAATAGCTTTAGTTTCTGCAATATCTCCCAGAGGAGTTGAAGTACCATGAACATTGATATAATCAATATCTTCCGGTTTCAGCCCTGCATCTGCGAGAGCAACAGTCATTACATTTTTTGCGCCCAATCCTTCGGGATGTGGTGCAGTTATATGATGTGCATCGGCAGTGGCGCCACCTCCGGCAATTTCGCAATAGATTTTTGCACCTCTTGCAAGGGCATGTTCTAAACTTTCAAGCACCAAAACGCCTGAACCTTCTCCCATAACAAAACCATCTCTATCCTTATCGAAAGGACGGCTGGCTGTTGAAGGATCACTGTTTCTTTCGCTTAATGCTTTCATGGCATTAAAACCTCCTACACCTGCGGCACTTATTACGGCTTCACTTCCACCGGTAATGATAATATCTGCTTTGTTAAGCCTGATGTTGTCAAAAGCATCAATGATGGCATTGGTACTACTGGCACAAGCGCTCACTACAGCATAATTAGGGCCACGGAAACCATGGCGCATAGATATTTGGCCTGCGGCAATATCCAAAATCATTTTGGGAATAAAGAAAGGATTGAAACGGGGAGTTCCATCTCCTGCTGCGAAATTCATTACTTCTTCCTGAAAGGTAATAAGACCTCCTATACCACTTGCAAAGATTACACCTACCCTGTCTGGGTTTACATTCTCTTTGCTGATACCAGCATCTTTTACCGCTTCATCACTTGCAATCAATGCAAACTGGCAGTAACGATCCATTTTTCGAGCTTCTTTCCTATCAAGATAGGTAGTGGCATCGAAGTTTTTAACTTCACAGGCAAATTGAGTTTTAAACTTTGTAACGTCAAACTGACGGATAGGTTCGCATCCGCTAACCCCATTTTCTAAAGCTTGCCAATATTCATCGACAGTTTTACCCAACGGAGTGAGGGCGCCCAATCCCGTAACAACTACTCTTTTTAAAGCCATACAATTTGCCTGTGATAATTAAATAGATGATTGATTACTTAGCGTTTTCTTCTAAGTAAGATACAGCTTGACCAACAGTGGTGATGGTTTCAGCTTGTTCATCAGGAATAGAAATATTAAATTCTTTTTCAAATTCCATAATTAACTCAACGGTGTCCAAGCTATCGGCACCTAAATCATTAGTGAATGATGCTTCAGTGGTTACTTCGGCTTCATCAACACCTAATTTGTCAACAATGATCTTCTTAACTCTTGTTGCAACGTCTGACATGATAGTAAAATTTTAGTTTATACAGCTGCAAAAATATACTTTTTGATGTAATTACAAAGAAATACTCAATAAGGCTTGATATTCATTTTTATTATTGGTTCACAGCAGTCTTCATTTTTTAATAATTATATATGTGTATTTATACGTATTTAAAACTGTTATTAAAAAGTAATTACCCAATAATCTCACAAAAAAATTTGTGTATATTGTATGACCACTATTGAAACAGTCTTTTACTAAAACAACCAACTACAATGGGATTAAAGCAAATAGACCACGGATCAAAGGAATACAAACAGGTAATTCAACTAAGGTATAGTGTAATGCGGGAACCTCTGGGACTTGGTTTTACTGAGGAAGAACTGGAAATGGAAGCAGAAAATATTCATATAGCTGCCTTTGAAGATGAGGAAATACTAGGCTGTTGTATGCTTTCTAAAGTGGACAATGACATACTCCAATTGCGGCAAATGGCTGTAAAAGATAAACTACAGAGAAAAGGAATTGGTGGCTCTATATTGGCTTTTGCCGAAAATGTTTCCAGAGACAAAGGCTTTAAAAAAATAATCATGCATTCCAGAGATACAGCCGTGGGTTTCTATGAAAAATTCGGGTATAAAATTAAAGGAGAACCTTTTATTGAGGTAAAAATCCCTCATCGCATCATGGAAAAAGCCCTTTAATTATTTTTTAATTTTGGCTATAAATATTTTTCTTGCTTCGTGTACGTCGTCTTCTACAAATGCATCTTTAGGTATGATAAAAAAAGAACGGCTGTTGAAATAAAGATGAAAAAAGTGAGGGCTTTCCATCCAGCTGCTAAAGGAAGTCCACTCCCAACCACGGCTTCCCCTGCTGTTTTCAATAGTAAAATCATCGGCAGATAAGATTGCCCTGAAACTATCTTTAAAGGTAGCGGCTTTGCGATAAATAATCTGAGGAAGCAGGTACCAGAACAGGATCATTAGGATGAACCATAACAGAGAACTTATTAAAAATGCATAGGGGCTTATTTTTTTTAAATAAAAAAGTACAGCCGCAAATATTGCAAATACATTCACAAATATCATTAGCACTTTAATCTCATTTCGGCTTATAAAATGATAACGCAAAGCCTGAATAACTTTGGCTTTATTGTATGTAAAATATGTTGATACCATGCCGCAAATATAACCGGAACAATTGATTTTGTTTATTTGGAAATTGTCTTTAACTCATTTTCCGATACGGACCATTCTCCCAAAATCGCTCCTTTTATTCCAACAAATGAAACGGTTAACTTACGTTCATTTCTTTTCCCTGACACACTGATTTTTCCAAAATTCTGATCTTCAACCAGCGTATTGGGCATTCTGAATGGATTTTTTGCTTCCTCGCCTGTTGGCTTGCTGATCCCTGCTGTATAGGGCGAAATGGTTACATCATATAATGGGTGCATTCCGGCTCTTTCCATTTTTATCACTTCGCTATGATGCCTGTCGCCGGTAAAAAACAAAACACCGGCCAATTTATGTTCACTTAAAAAACCAAGCAACTCATGGTATTCGTAACTATAGTGACTCATACATTCATATTTATTCAAAGGATTCAGCACCTGACTTCCCGTTACGATAATTTTAAATGTGGCACTGCTGTTCAGCAAGGCATTTTTGAGCCACTCCATTTGTTTGGCACTAAAATAAGTTTTAGCATCGTTGGGTTTACCATCAATACTATCTGCAATATCTGTTTCACTTCTAAAATACCGGTTGTCTGTTAGAAAGAAATCTACATCACTAAAAGATACCTTCGTATAAATGCCTTTCCCTTCTTCGCCATACGTTGGATTAAGCGTGTAATTTTTAAATATATTCCTGCTTTCTTCCTTAAATATAAAACTCTTGCCTTCATCGTTAGGGCCATAATCATGATCATCCCAAATAGCATATTGAGGCATAGAAGCCATAAATTCTTGCAGTACCTTATGCCCTCTGTCTCTTGATGCTCTGTAATTTAATCCCCAAACTGAGCTATAATCAACTTCACGTGTGTACCAGTTATCACCCATCCAAATATGAAAGTCAGCTCCTGTTTTGGCCATTGTTTCAAAGATAGAAGAGTCGCCACCGTATGGTTTTCCGGGCCGATCGTAAATTGGCTCATTAAAGTAGGCACAACTTCCTGCCAGAAAACTAAAATCTGGAGCGGGTTTACGGTATTGCCATAAATCTTTGGTGGCAAATTTTGTAGGATATGATGTATTTGCCGGCTTACCATCTATTATTAATGAGTACTGGTAGGTTGTATTGGGTTCCAGCCCGTTCAAATCAACTTTTACTGGATTAAAATCATTGCCCAAAGCCCCTTTGTATGAAATAGTTTTAACTAAATCTTTTTTACCAACTTCCGAAAATTTCACAGCAACTGATTTTACTGTAGGTGATACTTCGGCCCATATACTAGCATTACGCAATTCGATATTACCTGCCCATGGCCCACTGATGAGTGATTTTTGTATTTGAGCATTTGAATAAAAAGGCAGGAGAAAGATTGCTGCAAAACCAAATATTAAATTACGCATAGCATTTTTTTGCAAATTTATGTATTCCCAATTTCAGACTGTGTTAAGAAATAAAAAAGGCTTCCTAAAAAGAAAGCCTTTCAAATATTTTATTTCAACTTTTCATTCTTCAGATGCCGGTCTGCATCCCTTAGAGTTTTTTTATCGAAATTTTTTTGCAAAGCTTCCGACAAGTCTATACCTGTCTGATTGGCCAGGCATATAAGTACCCATAAAACATCTGCCATCTCATCAGACAACTCTTTTCCTTTGTCAGATTCTTTGAAAGATTGCTCTCCATATTTACGTACCATAAGCCTCGAAAGTTCACCTACCTCCTCCATAAGAATACCAAGATTAGTAAGCTCACTAAAGTATCGAACGCCAATTGTTTTCACCCAGGTATCTACCTGTTGCTGTGCTTGTTTAATTGTAATTTCTGACATATTTTTTTTATTAAAATTATTCCCGGCTTTTAGAATCAATCCAAATAGTAACCGGCCCATCATTAACAAGTGACAATTTCATATCTGCCCCAAAGGTTCCTGTAAATATATTTTTACCTAAATCAGATTCAATTTTTTTTATGAGCATTTCGTACAATGGCACTGCCACAGCAGGTTTGCTGGCTTTAATATAACTGGGCCTGTTTCCCTTTTTGGTTGACGCATGTAAAGTAAACTGGCTGACCAATAATACATCTCCGCTTATTTCTTTTAGCGCAATATTAGGCACACTAAATTCATCATCAAAAATTCTTAGGTTAACAATCTTATTGCTAAGCCATTCAATATCTTCATTATTATCTTCATCTTCAATACCTACAAAAACTAGCAATCCTTTTTTTATAGAAGATTTTATATTGCCATCAATGGTTACAGATGCAGAAAGGACTCTTTGTATTACAACTCTCATAAATTTATTAGAAAATTTTATTAAAGATAAGCGCTCAGATTATTTAAAACTTGTAAATTTTATCGCTAAAAAACAAAAATTACAAAAGTCCTTTTTTAGAAATCGCTCTCACATTTACGACTTATTTTTAGTTTTAAAAAATTTATTATTTTAAAATAATGTCAAAAACGGCTCAAAATCAATCTGCTGCTGCCTTGTTTATTTGTCCCCCTTTTTTGTCCACATCTTGTTGATATTTCCATTTCAAAAAGTTGGCCTACAAGAGATATTTTCGTTGTCCCACGGTTTTTCTGAAACCTGTTTGCCAAACAAACTTTAAATAACACATTATTATGCCAACAAAAAAGCAATCTTCAAAAGCCCTCAGCTTCTCTCGCCAGTTTACCAAAGAAGGGATTAGCCCATATGATATGTTTGATTATGATTATCGTGTATCGGTAATTAAAAATCCTTCTGGCGAAATTGTTTTTCAAATGGAGAATGTTGAGGTGCCTAAACAATGGAGCCAGATTGCTACGGATATATTGGCGCAAAAATATTTCAGGAAAGCCGGTGTGCCTCAGGCTGATGGAACTACAGGCAGAGAAAAAAGCAGTAAAGAAGTAGCACATCGTATGGCTCATTGCTGGAGAGTGTGGGGCGAACGTTATAATTATTTCAAAACAGAAAAAGATGCTCAGATTTTTTATGATGAATTGGTATACTCTATCCTAAATCAGGCATGTGTTCCCAATAGTCCACAATGGTTCAATACCGGCCTTCACGAAGTATATGGTATAACCGGAAAACCACAAGGTCATTATTATGTTGATCAGGTTGATGGTTTGCTAAAAAAATCTACAAGCGCATATGAACGCCCTCAACCCCACGCCTGTTTTATTTTAAGTGTGGATGATGACCTGGTAAATGATGGTGGCATTATGGACTTATGGGTAAGGGAAGCAAGAATCTTCAAATACGGCAGTGGCGTAGGAACGAACTATAGCAGTATACGTGGCGAAAATGAAAAACTAAGTGGTGGTGGTACAAGTAGCGGACTTATGAGTTTTTTAAAAATCGGGGACCGTGCAGCCGGTGCTATTAAAAGTGGAGGAACTACAAGACGTGCAGCCAAAATGGTTTGTCTAGATTTGGACCATCCTGAAATTGTAGAATTTGTAAACTGGAAAGTTGAAGAGGAGAAAAAAGTAGCCGCATTAATCGCAGCTGGTTACCCTAGCGATTATGAGGGTGAAGCTTATCGTACAGTAAGCGGACAAAACAGCAACAACTCTGTAAGAGTGCCCAATAGTTTCTTTAAAGCTTTGGATAATAATGGTGATTGGGAACTCAAAGCCAGAAGTGATGGCCGTACCATGAAATCGGTAAAAGCAAAAGAATTGTGGGAACAGATAAACTACGCAGCATGGCGTTGTGCAGATCCCGGAACACAATATGATACTACTATCAACGAATGGCATACTTGCCCTGAAGGTGGACCAATTAGAGCAAGTAACCCTTGCAGTGAATATATGTTCCTAGATAATACAGCCTGTAACCTTGCAAGCGTAAACCTTCGCCGTTTCTTTAACGAAGACAATAATATTTTTGATGTTGCAGGTTTCGAACATACTTGTCGGCTATGGACAGTGGTGCTGGAAATTTCTGTATTGATGGCACAGTTCCCAAGTAAAGAAGTAGCTCAACTATCTTACGATTACAGAACACTTGGATTAGGTTATGCAAACCTTGGTTCAATGCTTATGGTAAGCGGCATTGCTTATGACAGCGAAGAGGCAAGAGGTATTGCTGGTGCTATTACAGCTATCATGACAGGGGTAGCTTACACAACTTCGGCAGAGATGGCCGGATTCCTTGGAACTTTTGACAAATATGAATTGAATAAAAAACATATGCTTCGTGTAATGCACAATCACCGTGCTGCAGCTTACGATGCGATGGATGCATATGAAGGACTGGAAATTAAACCACATGGAATTAATGCGAAATACTGCCCAGATTATTTATTAAAAGCTGCTACAAAAGCATGGGACAGTGCCGTACAGCAGGGAGAAAAAAATGGTTATCGCAACGCACAAACAACTGTAATTGCACCTACCGGAACAATTGGCCTAGTGATGGATTGCGATACAACTGGTGTGGAACCTGATTTTGCTTTGGTAAAATTTAAAAAACTAAGTGGTGGCGGATATTTCAAAATCATCAACCAAAGCGTACCACAGGCTTTGCGAAACTTAAAATACAGTGAAAAAGAAGTTGAAGAAATAGTGAACTATGCAAAGGGGCATGCAACATTAAAAGGAGCTCCTTTCATCAATGAAATTTCTTTAAGCGAAAAAGGTTTTTTACCAAACGAAATAGAAAAGCTGAATGCAGCGATGGCTAGTGCATTTGAAATAGGTTTTGTATTTAATATTTATTCTCTAGGGGAAGCTTGCTTGCAAAGACTAGGTTTTAAACCAGAGCAATACAACGATTTTGAATGGAGTATGCTGGAAGGATTGGGTTTTACAGATGAACAAATTGATGCTGCGAATATTTATATATGCGGAACCATGACGGTTGAAGGAGCGCCTTATCTGAGAGATGAGCATCTCTCTGTTTTTGATTGTGCTAATAAATGTGGAAATACAGGCCAGCGTTTCATTCATGCCCATGGCCATATCCGAATGATGGCTGCCGCACAACCTTTCCTTAGCGGCGCTATCAGCAAAACCATCAATCTACCAAATGAAGCAGTAATTGAAGAAATTGCAGATGCTTATAGATTAAGTTGGGAACTAGGTTTAAAAGCTTGTGCACTTTACCGTGATGGTAGTAAAATGAGTCAGCCACTTAGCAACAAATCGGATAAAAAGAAAAAAACTGACGATGAAAAAGAGGAAGCTACAGAAGCTATAAACGAGATTCAATCGGGCATGGTGGATATGTCTAAATTGACCATCGAAGATTTGCTAGAAGAAATGAACAGGCGTGTACAAAGCAGTGCCGATACTTCCTTGAAACGTCAACTGGCAATGATTGTAGAACGCAGAGCATTACCGGCAAAACGCAGAGGGTTTACACAAAAAGCGAAAATAAATGGACAAGCATTATTTCTGCGCACCGGCGAATACAATGATGGAACATTAGGTGAAATATTTATAGACATGGCAAAAGAAGGAGCAACCATGCGCAGTATGCTCAACTGTTTTGCAATTGCTATTTCAATAGGACTGCAATATGGTGTACCACTAGAAGAATATGTAGAAAAATTTGTATTCACTCGCTTCGAACCAGCCGGAATGGTAGAGCATCCAAATATTAAAACCACTACTTCTATCATTGATTTCATGTTCCGTTCGCTGGCTTATGAATATTTAGGCAGAAATGACCTGGTTCATGTGCTGGATAAACCAGAAGTGCTGAATACCGGAACAGAAGAATGGGATATTAATTCTCCTACAATTGGTGATAGAAAACCAGACCTAAGTGAAGTAAGGGTATTGGGCAGCGCTGCCAACCCTGCACCTACAGACGTAAAACCTTATAAAGCTGCTTATGCTGCAAAATCTGCTACCATGAGTATGAGTGCATCCAATGCTGCTGCAAAAAATATGCAGAGCGACGCTCCGGCTTGTAATGTTTGCGGACATATTACAGTACGTAGTGGCACCTGCTACAAGTGTTTGAATTGTGGCAATAGTTTGGGTTGTAGTTAAGCCGAATTAAAATTATATTTTAAAAGCCATCAGTTTTAAACTGGTGGCTTTTTAGTGTTTAGGAAATAAGTATTGGCATTAAAATAAAATATTCAACCATTGCATTTGTTCCATATTGCTGCAACAGTACAAGTGAGTGACACAACAACTGCTCAACAATGAAAAAATGATGGTCAAAAAATAAAATCCCTCCTTGTCTTCAAATGGCTAATCAATTATCTTTGCGCCCATGGCAAACGAAACAAATAACTTTCCCGAACTGATATCGCATTGCAAAGAATATGGATATATCTTTCAAAGCAGCGAAATCTATGATGGTCTTGCAGCTGTATATGACTATGGGCAATTGGGTGCGCAATTGAAAAAAAATCTTAGGGATGAATGGTGGAAGAGCATGACCCAAATGCATGAAAACATTGTGGGCATTGACGCGGCTATTTTTATGCACCCTACTGTATGGAAAGCAAGTGGCCACGTAGACAATTTCAGTGACCCTATGATAGACAACAGGGATAGCAACAAACGCTATCGTGTTGATCATTTAATAGAAGGGCATGCAGAAACGCTGGATAAAGAAGCAGGCGAGGCACTGTTGGCAGAAATGGATAAATTAATTGCTGCAGATGATTTACCCGGCCTGAAAAACTTAATTGAATCTAATAAAATAAAATGTGCCATTAGCAAAACCTGCAACTGGACTGATATACGTCAGTTCAACCTGATGTTTAGCACACAAATAGGAAGTGTGGCTGAAGAAAGTGACACAATCTATCTTCGCCCTGAAACAGCTCAGGGCATCTTTGTTAACTTTCTGAATGTGCAAAAAACCGGCCGTATGAAAATACCTTTTGGTATTGCACAAACGGGTAAGGCTTTTAGAAATGAAATTGTTGCTAGGCAGTTTATTTTTAGAATGAGAGAATTTGAGCAAATGGAAATGCAGTTTTTTGTGCGCCCCGGCACACAAATGGAGTGGTATAATTTCTGGAAAGACGAAAGAAAAAAATGGCATCAAAGTATTGGTATTCCGGGAGAGAAATTAAGGTTTCATGATCATGTGAAACTGGCACATTATGCAGATGCTGCCCTGGATATCGAATTTGAATTCCCTTTTGGCTGGAAAGAACTTGAAGGCATTCATAGTCGTACAGATTTTGATTTGACACAGCATGCCAAATTCAGTAAGAAAAAAATACAGTATTTTGACAATGACCTTAATCCTGAAGGAAAACCTTACGGCAACTACACTCCTTTTGTTGTGGAAACTTCTGTAGGATTGGATCGTTTGTTCCTAACTGTAATGAGTCTTGCTTATGCCGAAGAAAAATGGACTAAAGAAGATGGTAGCGAAGATAGCCGTGTGGTATTGCGTATTCCGGCAAAAATTGCTCCCACTAAATTGGCCATCCTTCCATTAATTAAAAAAGATGGATTACCTGAAATTGCTAAAGAACTGATGAACGATTGCAAAGGAAGTTTTATGTGTTTTTACGAAGAAAAAGATGCTATTGGAAAACGCTATCGCAGAATGGATGCCATTGGTACTCCTTTTTGTGTAACAATTGATCATCAAACAAAAGAAGACAATACAGTAACCATAAGATACAGAGACGATATGAGACAAGAAAGAATTGCTTTGACTGAGGTAAAAAATCTGGTATCCAAACTTATTGGATAATTTAACACTAGATGATGCAGCAAACAGTATAGTAAACTGCTCTTTTGTTTTTTTAAGCCTTTTTCAAATTAAAAACTACTTAACTTATGAAGTCTGTCTTACTCATTTTATGTTTATTTATCAGCGGAATGGCTTTGGCCCAAGAAAAAACCGAAGCAACAATTGCTGGCCAAACTAGTTTTTATGCTGAACTGGGTGGTCCTGGTATTTTGTTCTCTGCTAATATTGACAGGCGGTTTACAAAATCACATTTGGGTATTGGAGGCAGAATCGGGCTGGGTTTTGTAAGTGGCGAAATCTATAATAACAACAACGGAAATTATACCTACGATCTTAGATCGGTAGTTACATTCCCAATTCAAATAAATTACATTTTCGGCAAATCTAATTCTGTACATTCCTTTGAAGTGGGAGCAGGTGCTACTATTACAGGTAAAAAATTAGATTTATTGGATTTTTATGACGACAAATCCTCCTCGGTTTTTGGAACAGCCTCTTTCATGTACAGAAGACAACCTAAAGACGGTGGATTCTCCTGGCGCATTGGATTTTCTCCTCTTATTGCAAAAGGCTATATTCAACCATTTGCAGCAGTAAGTGTAGGTTATAACTTTTAAGCCAATTTTAAATTATTAAAAAGCCAACACCCTAACCGGTGTTGGCTTTTTTTATTTCTCCCCCTTTTTCATATTTAAAAAAAACGATGATAAAACCTACAGAAATGCCATATCTCTTTATGGCCTAAAATAAATATGATATATATCAGACCTTATGCTGAAGTAAATCAACTCTGATAAAACTGCTTCCACTTAATTTAGTTGCTTGATTAATCATCAAACTAATTTATAATAATGTCCTACATTGACATCACAAAGCCGGCAGATCTAACAGGTCATGCTGAAGGTACGGGTCCACTTAGAAAGCGCAGGCCTTTATATATTGATTTTATGCCCCCATGCAATAGCGCCTGCCCTGCCGGAGAAAATATCCAGGCTTGGTTATCATTTGCACAGTCGGGTAATTATTTCGAAGCATTCCAGCAAATGATACAAGACAATCCTTTCCCGGCCATAATGGGAAGGGTATGTGTGCGTCCTTGCGAAACAGGCTGTAACCGAAACCATATCGACACTACCGTGAGTATTCATGCCGTAGAAAGATATATTGGCGACAGAGCTATTGAAGAAAACTGGCAACCCACATTTGAAATTAAACCAACGGGTAAAAAAGTTCTTGTTGTAGGTGCAGGCCCAGCCGGCCTTTCTGCAGCATGGCATCTTGCCCGTTTAGGTCACACTGTAGAAGTTGTAGATGCAGGAAAGGCTGCTGGTGGCTTACTAGAATTTGCAGTACCTGCATACCGTTTACCACGTAATATCCTTGAGGCAGAAATTAAAAGAGTAGAAGCACTTGGTGTTAAAATCCGTCTTAATCACAAAGTGGAGGATGTTCTTGCTGAAAAAGAAGCCGGAAATTTTGATGCGGTATTCCTTGGTATTGGTGCAAATATTGGAAAAAAAGAACCCATAACTATAGATAAAACATTCCCTGTATTTGACGCTTACGACTTTTTAAGACAGGTGCATAATGGCGAAAATCCTGCTATCGGCAAAAAAGTATTGATATATGGTGGCGGCAAATTGGCAATGTACCTTTCTCGAATCGTTAAACGTTTGGGAGCCGAACCAACTATACTCTATAATGGCGACAGAAAATTAATGCCTGCTTATGATTATGAAGCAGATGATGCCATTGCAGAAGGTGTTGAAATTCGTTTTTTACGCAGTATAAAATCAATAGAAAACAATACTTGTTCGGCCGAGATCATGAAGGTAGAAAAAAACAAATCGGTAGGTACTGGTGAATTTGAAACCTTATCTACAGATTCATTGTTGCTGGCACTCGGCCAGGAAGGTGATACTAATTTTTTAAGAAGTATTGCTGATATCGTTCTTAAAGACGACGGAACACCTGTATTAAATGCAGAAAGAATGACCGGCCATGATGGTGTTTTTGCTGGAGGCGATATTATCCCTGGCGAAAGAAGTGCAACCATAGCAATTGGACATGGAAAAAAAGCAGCTAAATATATAGATGCTTATTTGCTTGGTGAAACATTTCAACGTCCGGAAAAACATCCTACTGCAGGTTACAGGAAATTACATATGTGGTACAAAACACAGGCTCCCAAAAAAGAACAGGACAAACTTGTTCCAGAAGTTGCTGTAAAAAGTTTTGACGAAGTAATTGCCGGATTACCAGAAAATGAAGCACGCTACGAAGCACAACGCTGTTTAAGCTGTGGCAACTGCTTTGAATGTGATGGTTGCTTTGGAGCTTGCCCCGAAGATGCTATTATTAAATTAGGGCCGGGCAAACGATACCAGTTTGACTACGATGCATGCACGGGTTGTGCTGTATGTTACGAACAATGTCCATGCCATGCAATTGAAATGATTCCTGAACCAGTTAAAGAAATTACCAATGTCAGCTAAAAATAAATTAGTAGCTACTATAGATGGAAACGAAGCAGCAGCCTATGTTGCCTACAGGGTTAATGAGGTATGTGCTATCTACCCTATTACACCATCTTCCACCATGGCAGAACTCGCCGATGAGTGGAGTGCCAAAGGAACCAAAAATATCTGGGGCGGTGTTCCGGATGTAATTGAAATGCAAAGTGAGGCCGGTGCTGCCGGTACAGTTCACGGTGCATTACAAACCGGCTCCCTTACCACCACATTTACCGCTTCGCAAGGGCTCATGTTGATGCTGCCAAATATGTATAAAATTGCAGGAGAATTAACCCCTACTGTATTTCATATTGCAGCCCGTTCTCTTGCAGCACAAGGACTTTCTATATTTGGAGATCACCAGGATATCATGGCAGCTAGAACAACCGGCTTTGCTTTGCTGGGTTCTTCCAGTGTACAAGAAGCACATGACTTCGCTTTGATTGCACAAAATGCAACCTTAAAATCAAGAATTCCTTTTATGCACTTTTTTGATGGCTTCCGCACATCTCATGAAGTAAATAAACTTGAAATTCTTTCAGACGAACAGATTAAAAAAATGATTCCGGATGAATATGTTTTTGCACATCGCAAAAGAGCATTAAATCCCGACAATCCATTTATAAGGGGTACCGCACAAAACCCGGATGTATATTTTCAAGGGCGTGAAACCGTTAATACTTTCTATGATAAAACTCCGGGTATCGTACATGATGCCATGAGAGAATTTGAAGAAATGACCGGCAGAAAATATGAACTGTTTCAATACAGTGGAGCTCCAGACGCCAAACATATAACTGTAATTATGGGTTCTGGTGGAGAAACAGTAGATGAAACTGTAAAAGCACTGAATGCAGCAGGAGAAAAAACAGGTGTTGTGCAGGTTAGATTGTACAGACCTTTCTCTACAGAACACTTTATAAAATCATTGCCATCTACTGTAGAATCAATTGCTGTATTAGATCGTACCAAAGAATCTGGTGCTACAGGCGAACCTTTATATCAGGATGTTATCGCTTCACTGGTTGAAGGAATGCAACAGGGAAAATTATCAAAACTGCCCAATGTAATTGGCGGACGTTATGGTCTTTCTTCCAAAGAGTTTACACCTGCAATGGTAAAAGCTGTTTATGATGAAATGCTGAAAGCAAAGGATTTGCAAAAAAAGAACCGGTTCACTATAGGTATCAATGATGACGTTACTCATACCAGTTTGGATTATGACGAAAATTATTCATTGGATGAATCCGAATGGAGACAAGCATTGTTCTTTGGTTTAGGAGCTGATGGTACGGTTGGTGCTAATAAAAACAGTATCAAAATTATTGGCGAGAATACAGAACTTTTTGCACAAGGTTATTTTGTTTATGATTCGAAAAAATCAGGTGCAAGAACTGTTTCCCATTTACGTTTTGGACCAAAACCAATCAGAGCGCCTTATTTAATAACACGTGCTGATTTTATAGCTTGCCACCAATTCAACTTTACAGAAAAAGTAGAAATGCTTAACCTTATAAAAACGGGCGGTACTTTCTTATTAAACAGTCCTTATTCCACAGATGAAGTGTGGGCTCAGTTACCAGGCAGTGTTCAAAAAGAGATCATCAGTAAAAAACTTAAGTTTTATATTATCGATGCAACTACAGTTGCAAAAGATACCGGAATGCATGGCAGAATCAATACCATCATGCAAACCTGCTTTTTTGCACTAAGTGGTGTACTTCCGAAAGAAGAAGCCATTGAGCAAATTAAACATGCCATTGAAAAAACCTATTCGAAAAAAGGTAAGGCTGTAGTTGAACAGAATTTTAAAGCGGTGGATGCTACTTTGGCTAATTTGTATGAAGTGGCTGTACCTGCAAATGCATCTTCTGTTTCAGAAATGCTTTCTGTAGTGTCCACTGAAGCACCTGCTTTTGTAAAAGATATTACAGCAGTAATGATGGCTGGTCATGGAGATGAATTACCAGTAAGCAAAATGTCAATTGACGGTACTTACCCAAGTGGAACCACTAAATGGGAAAAGAGAAATATAGCCGATCAAGTTCCGCTTTGGGAACCAGACACCTGTATTCAGTGTGGCAACTGTGCATATGTTTGTCCGCACAGTGTGATCCGTGCAAAATTCTATCATGAAGATTTCCTAAAGAAAGCTCCAGATGGATTTCAATCTGCACCTATTAATTCTAGAGGTTTTCCTGAAACAAAATATACGCTACAAGTTTATGCAGAAGATTGCACAGGCTGTAATTTATGTATAGAAGTTTGTCCTGCTACCAATCCCCTGGATCGTTCTTTAAAAGCTATTAATATGGTAGAAAAAGAACCGATGATTGAAATAGCAAAAAAGCATATCACTTTTTTCGAAGACCTTCCATGGAACAACCGTTCAGAAATTAATTTCTCAACAGTACATGGAGCACAGTTTATGGAACCATTATTTGAGTTCTCTGGTGCATGTGCAGGTTGTGGTGAAACACCTTATTTAAAACTGTTATCACAATTATTTGGCGACCGTTTACTCGTAGCCAACGCTACTGGCTGTTCTTCAATTTATGGAGGTAATTTACCAACGACACCATGGACAAAAAATAAAGAAGGACAAGGTCCGGCCTGGTCGAACTCGCTTTTTGAAGACAATGCTGAATTTGGTTTGGGAATGCGTATGACTGCTGATCACCAGATAGCAATGGCAGAGCGATTATTAACAGAGCTTGCGCCTCAACTAGGTGAGGCATTTGTTAAGGAAATTTTAACAGCGCCGCAGTTACAGGAATCAGATATTGCATCACAACGCAAACGCATAGGCGAACTTAAAGATAAACTGGCAGTTATGCCTGATGCTTCAGCCAAACATTTATTGTCTGTTTGCGAACAACTCGTTCACCGCAGCGTATGGCTGATTGGTGGAGATGGATGGGCATATGATATTGGTTACGGAGGTTTAGATCATGCACTGGCCAGTGGTAAAAATATTAATATCCTTGTACTCGATACAGAAGTATACAGTAACACCGGCGGACAAAGTTCCAAATCAACACCAACAGGCGCATCTGCAAAATTTGCATCTGCAGGAAAAGAAGGCGG
>CANNJE010000010.1 GCA_947504605.1 Chitinophagaceae bacterium | reverse complement strand
GGCATTCCTGCAACTGGAGCGATTGCCCGAACAGCAACAAATGTAAAAAATGGCGGACGCACACCGGTTGCGGGTATTGTTCATGCCATTACATTATTGCTAATCATGCTTTTTATAGGAAAGTGGGCCGCATTAATTCCTATGGCAACACTTGCCGGTATTCTGGTTGTGGTGGCTTATAATATGAGTGAATGGAAAAGTTTTGTTTCCGTTTTTAAAGGACCCAGGAGTGATGTGGCTGTTTTGGTTGCTACCTTTTTACTTACGGTATTGGTAGACCTTACTGTTGCCATTGAGATAGGTATGGTAATGGCGGTGTTTTTATTTATGCGCAAAATGATTCAGTTCAGCGAAGTAAATATGTTTACAAAAGCCATAGAAGGTAAGGGGTATGGAAAAGATAAAGAATCGATTGATCATTTTGCTATACCTAAATCTGTGGAAGTGTTTGAAATTACAGGTCCGTTATTTTTCGGAGCTGCTTATAAGTTTAAAGATGCCATGCGCTTTATAGAAAAACCTCCGGCAGTGTTAATCATCCGTATGCGCTATGTTCCAATTATTGATGCAACAGGTATCAAAACTATTGAAGAAGTTTACAAAGAGTCAAAACACAGGGGTACCAAATTAATATTATCGGAAGTGCATAGTGAAAGGGTAATGACGGAGTTAAAAAAAGCAAGGCTATCGTTTGCAATTGGGAAAGCCAATATTACATCCACCCTTCCGGACGCCATTGAAAGGAGTAAACAAATTTTGCAGGATTTGGCACTAAAAGGGAATGAAAAATCACTTTAATTTTTCGGCCATAGCCAGCACTTCATTTTCCAGTTGTTTTTTGTAGGCCACTAATTTTTCACTTAAAACATCATCAAAAGTAGCAATGATTTGAGCAGCTAGGATGCCAGCATTTTTGGCCGCATTTAAAGCTACGGTGGCAACAGGAACTCCATTGGGCATTTGTAAGATTGAAAGAACAGAATCCCAGCCATCAATGGAATTGGAAGATTTTACAGGAACACCAATTACGGGAAGGGTAGTATATGCTGCAACCATACCTGGTAAATGTGCCGCCCCACCTGCGCCTGCAATAATTACTTTAATACCTCTTGATTTGGCTTCCGTAGCATAGGTACGCATACGGTCGGGAGTACGATGTGCAGATACAATGGTTAATTCAAATGGAACTGCTAGCTGTTTTAAAAAATCGGCTGCGGCCTGCATTACAGGCAGGTCGGACTGGCTTCCCATGATGATTCCTACTATTGGTTGCATATTTTAAGTGTTAAAGTACAAAGTTCAAAAATATTTTGATCTGCAAAGATAACAAAGCGTTACTAATCACTGAAACCTCCCTACTTTACCAAATCACCCTTTAGTCTCAGTAATTCTGTTTCTGCCAGTTTGGTATCATAACGTGCAGCAATTAAACGGTTGTAGGCATCTTCCAGGCTTTTTTGTGTTTCTCTTAGTTCAAGATACGAAGTAACGCCCAGGCGTAAACGCTCAGATGCGATGTATACATTTTCTTTTGCCAATACAATATTTTCCTGTTCAAGCTGCAACGTTTTTTTCTGCAGTTCGTAATCTTTAAAGGCATTACTTATCGCAATATTCATTTTCCATTTCTGATAATCATAAATGGTGCTTTGGTAACTGATATCGAGTTGAGCAGCTTGGATTTGTCTTTTTACATTGTAGTTATTAAAGATCGGAATGGCTGTACTGATACCATAGTTAAAGCCACGATTTTGATTTAGCAATGGAGTAAAATTGTTTATCACCAACTGGTTTTCTGTTTTTGAGAAGTTGAATGCACTGTTCAAAGAAACGGTCGGATATCGCTCTGCCTTTCTTTCTTTTAAGGTTAGGTTGGCGATATTTATATTTTGTTTGGCCACCAGTAATTCGGGACTATTTTGCTCTGCTGCAGCAAGGATGTCTGTAACCAGCAAGTCATTTTTAAAAGGGATACTGTCTGACACTTCATAGCGGGTTTCCCTTGCCATGACCATTAATTGGTTTAATTGTTCTTTGAGTTGTTCAATCAAGGTGAGTTGTTTTAGGCGTGCAGCTTTTTGTGCATTCAGGTCTACTTTGGCTTGTAATAACTCAGGTTTAGCGCCAAGGCCCACACTCAATTTTTTTTCTGCTTGTGTAACTCTTTCTTCATTAAGCCTCATCTGTTCCTGTATGGCTATCAATTGTTGTTTTTGACGAACTATATTGTAATAATTTTTAACAACGTCTGATACGGTATTTACGATTTGGTTTTTGATGTTTAGTTCACCCAGTCTTACAATTTCTGCCAATTTATCTCTTGTAGCAAACATTTTAAAACCATCAAATATGGTCCAGTTAAGGTTTACAGAGGCACTGATATTATTTGATTTTAAACCAGCCTGTTTGCGTTGTGTTCCATCGGCCAGTTTCTGTTTGGTATTGTTGTTGTTAAAAATCAGGCCGCTGGAGGCATTAAGCCTAGGTAAAAAAGCAACATATGCATAACTGTTGTTTAAGGCAGCAAGTGTAGAATCATTTTTTAATAATACAATTTCATAATTGTTCTGCATAGCAGCAGCAACGGCTTGTTCTACGGTAAGCATTTCCTGACTTTGTGCCTTGATGCTAATTAATAAAAAAAGTAAACCGATTATTGTTTTAAGTTGCTTCATCATCCTTCAATATTTATTTCAGTTTCAACAGCAGGCTCGAGGCTGTCCAATGCACTTTTTGTTTTTTTAGTAGATAAGAAAGAATAAACTGCAGGCACTACAAACAGTGTAAGTAAAAGGGAGAACATGATACCTCCCACAATTACAATACCCAAAGGAATGCGGCTGGTAGCAGCGTCGCCGAGTGATAATGCCAGTGGCAATGCTCCCAATGACATGGCAAGGCTGGTCATGAGAATGGGTCTGAACCTTGCTACCGAGGCTTCAATGACTGCAGGTATTTTTTTATTGCCTGCCAGTTGTTTTTGATTGGCAAACTCTACGATTAAAATACCATTTTTTGTAACAAGGCCTATGAGCATAATCATTCCTATCTGAGAAAAGATATTGATTGTTTGATCAAACAACCATAATGATAATACTGCACCAGCTAGTGCCAGTGGAACGGTTACCATGATGGTGAACGGATCGATAAAACTTCCAAACTGTGCAGCCAATACCAGGTAAATTAATATGAGTGCAAGCATAAATGCAAAGTAGGTATTACCCGAACTTTCTGAATAATCTCTGGATGCACCTGCCAAGGAAGTGGTGAAAGTATTATCCAACACTGTATCTGCAATGGACTGTATTTCTTTGATACCATCTCCAATGGTTTTACCATCTGCCAATCCGCTGCTGATGCTTGCAGAACGGTAGCGGTTAAAGTGGTATAAAGTAGGAGGGGTCACATCTTCCGAAATATTCAATACGTTTATTAAAGAAATGGATTCTCCCCGTTTGTTTGTAACATAAATATTTTTCAGGTCATTCGGATCATCTCTGTCTGCCCGTTCTACCTGTCCCAATACAGAATATTGTTTGCCTTCTTTAGTGAAATAACCGAGTCGTTGATTGCTTAATGCCAATTGCATGGTTTGAGAAATTTCCTGTACGCTTATTCCCAATTCGCTGGCTTTAAGGCGATCGATGTTTACCCGTATCTCCGGCTTATTAAATTTAAGATCAGCATCTACACCCTGAAGGATTTTGCTTTTATTGGCAGCATCCAGCAACCGAGGCAGCGCTTCTTTTAGTTTTTGATTGTTGGTATTTTGAATTACAAATTGAACAGGTTGACCGCTTCTACGGTTTACTTGTATTGTTTGGTCCTGTATGGCAAAGGAACGGCCATCATTAAAACGTGGAATACGTTTGTTTACCCAGCTTACAATATCCTGTTGGGTTCTTTTTCTGTCCTGTGGATCTACAAGAGCCACACGAACAAAACCTGAGTTGGCAGAGCCACTTCCGGTGAATCCGGGAGCAGTCATACTGGTGATGTATTTTTTTTCTTTTAGAGAATCAATCAAAAAGCCGGTGAGTTTATCCATGTACTTATCCATGGCATCATAGGAAGTTCCTTCTGGTGCAGATACCTGTAAACGGAATGCACTTTTATCTTCCATTGGAGCCAGTTCTGATTGCAGATTTTTTCCTATAAAAAAGATAATGGCAAAACAAACAAGGATTATTGGTAGTGCCATCCAGCGGATTTTCATAAATCCTTCCAGTAATTTTTTATACCCATTTTCCATTCCATTAAAAAATGGTTCAGAAGCGGTATAGAATTTGGAATGTTTAAAATTCTTTCTGCTTAAAAATACATTTAGAACAGGCGTAAGGGTAAGCGATACAAATGCAGAGATCAATACGGCGCCTGCTACCACAATACCAAACTCTCTAAAAAGCCTGCCGACAAAACCTTCCAGGAATATGATCGGAAGGAATACCACGGCAAGTGTGATAGAGGTAGCAATAACGGCAAAGTATATCTCTTTGGAGCCATCTCTTGCAGCCTGCCACTTGTTCATGCCCTTCTCCATCTTTTTATAAATATTCTCCGTTACCACGATACCATCATCCACCACCAACCCTGTTGCCAATACGATGGCTAATAAAGTAAGTACATTGATGGTGAACCCACTGAGGTACATGATAAAAAATGCACCAATCAGCGAGATAGGAATATCTATTAAAGGTCTTACTGCAATCAACCAATCTCTGAAAAATAAATAGATGATCAGTACCACCAGTACAAATGAAATGAGGAGTGTTTCTTTTACTTCACTGATACTTTTGCGGATGTTGACTGTTTGGTCTGAAGCTATTTCCATGCGGATATCTTCGGGTAATTCTTTTCGAATTTCTTCTAATCTTTTTTGAATATCATCACTGATGGCAATATAGTTGGTGCCTGGTTGTGGAATAACTGCAATCGCTATCATTGGCACCCCACTTTCTTTTAAAACACTTTCTTCATTCTCGGGTCCAAGTACTGCTTCGCCAATATCTTTTAAACGAATATCTGAGCCATTTACATTTTTAATGATGAGGTTATTGAATTCCTCTTCGGTGTTCATTTTTCCAAAAGTGCGTATACCCAGTTCAGTGGCATTGCCCGCCACTTTTCCCGAAGGCAATTCGACATTTTCGCGGAGCAATGCAGTTTGAACATCTTGGGGTGTAAGCGCATAGGCACTCATACGGGAAGGGTCGAACCAGATGCGCATTGCATATTTCTTTTCTCCCCAGATATTTACACCACTAACACCTGCAACTGTTTGAATTTTTTCTACCAGGTTATTGTTGGCAAATTCTGTTATCTCCAGTGCATTTTTTTTGCTGCTTTGTAGAAGTAAAATAACAACAGGGTCGTTGCTTGCATCTGCCTTACTCACCACCGGAGGTGCATCCAGATCTGTTGGCAATGAACGTTGTGCCTGTGAAACTTTATCTCTCACATCATTGGCAGCTTCTTCGAGGCTGATACCAAGATTAAATTCGACGGTAATATTGCTACTGCCCTGTGAACTTTGAGATGTGATATTTTTAATACCAGCGATGCCGTTTACAGCTTTTTCGAGCGGCTCGGTGATTTGCGTTTCTATGATCTCTGCATTGGCGCCAGGGTAAGAAGTTCTTACACTAATATTGGGAGGATCCAAAGCAGGATAATCTCTAACGCCCAAAAAATTATAACCAATAACACCAAACAGTACAATCGTAATATTGAGCACGATGGCGAAAACCGGTTTGCGTAAACTAAATTCAGCTAAATTCATTTTAATAAATTTCGTTAGGATCCGAGCATATCGATATAAAGATGGAAGAGAAAGACTTTTAATAGGGTCTTTCTCTTATCAATCCTTTTATTTATTCGGGTTCATTTTATTCAATTGTACTTTACCGCCTGACTTAAGACTCATTAAACCTGTAATAATAATCGTATCTCCGGATTTCAGTCCATTGGTAACCTGCACATTGGCAGAATCTCTTGCTCCTGTAGTGATGTTTTCGAAGGAAGCGATTCCATTGCGGTAAATAGCCACCTGTTTACCCCTAGCTTGTGGAATAACAGCTTGTGATGGAATCATGATTGCTTCTGGATCAGGTTCGAAATTGGTTTTTACTTTTACAAACTGTCCAGGCAAAAGTTTTCCATCATTGTTAATGATCAATGTTCTGATTTGTAAGCTTCTGTTTTCTTCCGCAATTCCCGATTCAAATGCAATGATTCTTGCAATGTAATTTTTTGTATTTCCTTCTGCTGTAAAATTTACCATCTGTCCGGTTTTTATTTTGCCGCTGTATTTTTCAGGTAATGTAAAATCAAGTTTTAATTGGCTGTTTTGACGGATGGTTGTTATGATTGTTTGCGGTGTAACATAGGCACCGGGACTTATGTTTGACAGGCCAACTGTACCAGTAAAAGGTGCTTTTATTTCTGTGCGCATAATGTTGCTGCGCACAATATTAATATCTGCCTGCAAATTGTTGATGCTTAATTTGGCCAGGTCGTATTCCTGCTGGCTGATACCATTGATCTTTAGCAATTCCTCGTATCTTTTGCTAGTTTGTTCAGCTACCTGTACCTGCACTTTTAATTTATTTAATTGTGCAACAAGGTCGCCATCGTAAATTTTTGCAAGCAGGGTTCCTATACCCACAATTTTTCCTTCTACTTTATTGAGGTAAACCAATCTTCCGGAAATTTCAGGATTGATGGTAGTAGCTTCATTGGCTATGATTGAACCCGGAAGTTCCAGGTTATCGGTAAGTTCGGAAGTTTTTACAATATATCCATCTACTTTGGAAGTTGGCGGGCCGGAAGGTTTACCAGCAGTAGCAGCGACTTCTTTTTTATCTTTGCTGTTACAAGCAGGTAGTATAGCTACCCCCGCAAATCCTATGATAATGTATAGTGGTTTGAAAAAAGAAAATATATTCACAATATATTATTTTAATAAATTATTAATGAGTAAAAATAAGTCATTAATCCCAAGCATACTGTTGAAAAGGGTTGATTGGTAGCATTATATAACATATAAATCATTTGGACTTCACAAACAATGTGTGTTTAATTTGATTGGCTTTGTGTAGCAGTTCCTGTTTTTCATTGCTAAGAATGGTAATATGCCCCATTTTTCTGCCGGGTTTGGTATCCGTCTTACCATATAGATGAACAAATACATTGTCCATTGCTAATATTTCGTTCAGTCCTTCGTAAATGGCTGGACCTGTAAACCCCTCTGCACCTAAAATATTTACAAGAGCTGCCGGCATAATATGGTCTGTATTGCCCAATGGGTAATCGAGTAAAACTCGCCAAAGCATATCAAACTGGCTACTATAACAGGCTTCTATACTGTGGTGTCCGCTGTTGTGTACCCTTGGGGCGGTTTCATTTACCCATACTTTATCGTCAAAGTCTGTAAACAGTTCCACCGCAAAGATGCCTGGACTTTTTAATTCCTTCACTACTTTAAGCGCAATGGCTTCCGCCTTCCACAATAGTTTTTCGGGCAATGTTGCCGGGCTCATTTGGTAGCTTAATAAATTGAGGTGTTGGTCGAAGACCATATCAACAGGAGAATAGATGGCCGTTTCACCAGCTTTATTCACCGCAATCATCACAGCAATTTCTTTTTTGATGTCTACCATTTTTTCAAGCACTGCCGGTGCATCAAATCCTTTGGTAATATCCTCCGTAGTTTTAATAATCTGAACTCCACGGCCATCATACCCACCGGTAGCCAGTTTGTGTACCGCCGGTAAAAAAGAGGCATGCTGTTGCAGGTCTTCCGCATTTTGGGTAATGATAAAATCGCTTGTAGGAATCTCTTGCTGTTGGTAAAACTGCTTTTGTAATATCTTGTTTTTAATAATTCTTAATGTAGCCGGCTTCGGAAAAACGGACACCCCTTCGGATTCCAGTTTTTCAAGTGCATCTTCGTTTACACTTTCAATTTCTATGGTTAGTACATCCAGGTTTTTACCAAAATTATATACATCATCAAAGTTAGTAATATCACCTTTTATAAAGTGGTGGCACAAGTGGGCTGCAGGGCAGGAGGCATCATTTTCCATTACCCAGGTTTCTACGGGGTAATTGGCTGCTTCTTGAAGCAACATTCTACCTAATTGGCCACCTCCAAGTATACCTGCTTTTTTCATAGGCGCAAAGATAAGGCAGTAAAAAAACTGTATTGTAAAATTAAATAGGCTAAAATCCATTATTTTTATTCACCGAAACTACAATTGTGATAATGCCTGAGAATTTCCCATTTGATGAAAAAGAACTTTTGTCCCAACTACGTTTGGGCAATGAGGAGGCTTTTGGTAAAATTTACAAAATTTATAGTTCAAGTCTCTACAGTAATCTGCTTCGTCTTGTAAAACTAGAGGCAGAGGCAAAAGAGATCTTGCAGGATGTATTTCTTAAAATTTGGCTTAGCCGGGAAAATATTGACCTGGAAAAGTCATTTGGAGCCTATCTTACTAAAATTGCCGAAAACAAAGTTTATGACTTCTTCCGTAAAATGGCTAGGGATAAAAAAAAGGAAACCATGTTTCTGGAAATGGCTTCGTCTTTCTTTTTAGGGGAGGAGGAATTGAATCTTAGTGAAGAAAAAGCAGCAATGCTTGATAAAGCAATTGAGTTATTGCCTGCTCAGCGGCAACAGGTTTTCCGATTATGTAAATTGGAAGGGAAAACTTATAAAGAAGTCAGTGAACTATTAAATATCTCCGTTTCCACTATTAGTGATCATATTGTAAAAGCCACCAAAGCCATTAAGGCTTATTTTGAAGATCGGGGAGCGTTGCCTTCCTTCCTCTTTATTTTCATCATTTATTAAAACTTCTTTTTTGCATTATTAAAAGAATTTTAAAAAATCTCATAAGGGAGCAGAGGATATCCTTTTTTCGGTCGTATTAATAATACCGGTTACCATTGAATAAAAACATATGCAAAATTTATTTGTTAAATACCTGACCAATCAGTGTTCTGTTGAGGAAGTGAAAGAACTCCTTGCACATTTTAATGTGGAAGAGAATGAGGGTATGCTTAGGGAACTTATTAAGGCGAGTCTGCAAACAAACCATGCTGTTGCTGAAAAGGAAGAGGGGGAATCAAATGAATTGTTGTCGCAAGTTTATAGTGATATCAGAAAACAAATAGAAACCAATGCAGTTGTTGTTCCTTTTTACAAAAACAAATGGTTTAGAATAGCAGCTGCAGCAGCTATTCTTTTATTTATATCTGTGGCAGTTTTAAGGTATTCAGACAACAAGGTCGTTAAGCCTGAGATGGCGGTAACACAAAAAGTGTCAAGTGATATCATGCCCGGAGGTAACAAAGCTATTTTAACCTTGGCCGACGGCTCTACAATTATTTTAGATAGTGCAGCTAATGGAAACCTTACCATACAGGGAAATACTAAAGTGATTAAGTTGGACGGGCAGTTGGCATATGCTGCATCTGGAAATGCTACGGAAGTAATGTACAATACTGTATCAACCCCTAGAGGTGGTCAATACCAGTTAATTCTTGCAGATGGTTCTAAAGTTTGGTTGAATGCCGAATCTTCCATCCGTTTTCCTGCAACTTTTATAGGTAAGGAAAGAAACGTTCAGTTAACGGGTGAAGCTTATTTTGAAGTTGTAAAAAATGCAGCGCAGCCTTTTTTAGTAGAGATGAATAATGGAATGACGGTAGAAGTGTTGGGTACACAATTTAATGTAATGGCGTATGATGATGAGGAAATGATAAAAACGACCCTAGTAGAAGGGAAGGTAAAAGTTAAAAAAATCGGAACTGGAGATATTGTATTAGCTCCAAGCCAGCAAGCGAAGCTTTCCAAAGCAGCTAATACACTTTCTGTAGATAAAAATCCGGATGTGAGCAAAGCGGTTGCTTGGAAAAATGGATTGTTTGATTTTGATGATGATAAATTATCCGATATCATGAGGCAATTATCTCGTTGGTATGATGTAGATATGGATTATTCGATGTCTTTATCTGACCCGCATTTTACGGGTTCAATCAGAAGAGAAGTTAATATTTCGCAGGTACTTCATATGCTTGAATTAGCAGGGGGGGTACAATTTACAATTGTGGGAAAGAAGATAGTGGTGAAAACAAAATAAAGCTGGCGTTTTTAAGCTGAAGCAAACTGGAGGCTTTGGCTATTTAATGGATGTATTTTCTTTTGTAAGATCTGAAAAACCGCCCCGGCTGGAACCCGGAGCGGCGTAAATGTCAGGTTAAACAAAAAACAAATAGAGACTGCTTATTGTAAAACTTAAACAAATCAAAACTATGCAATTTTCATTTAACCGTCCTGCACCGGCTAAGACCGGTCGGGTACAAATGATCAGAGTTATGAAATTAACTGCAATCATTTTATTTGCAGCCTGCCTACAGGCATCTGCTAAAGGGTATTCCCAGAAAGTGACCCTTAATTTGCAAAATGTATCACTTGAAAAAGTGTTCAAAGAAATCAAACGCCAGAGCGGATTTCTCTTTCTTTACAACAATGATATGCTCCGAAAAGTGGGCAAGGTTAGTGTAAACGTAAAGGACGAAGAGGTGGAAGTAGCACTTAATCAGAGTCTTTCTTCTACTGAGTTTACTTATAAAATTGTTGATAAAACTATTGTATTAAATCCTAAGGTAGCAGCGCAAATAGTGCTGAGTCCGATTGTAGCACCACTTGGTATTGATATCAGTGGGAAAGTTATGGATTCAGAAGGCAAACCATTAAGCGGTGCCACTGTTCTTATTAAGGGATCTGGTATTGGCACAAAAACTGATGCAAATGGTAACTATACTTTAAACGCAGAGCCAAATGCAGTTTTGATTTTTTCTTATGTAGGATTTGAGTCGGTAGAAATTAAATCCGGCAATCGTTCTACAATCAATGTTCAGCTGAAACCAGTGGTTGTTGTTGGCGAACAAGTAGTGGTAGTAGGTTATGGTTCTCAGAAGAAAAAAGACCTGACCGGTGCTGTAGCAGTTATCGGAGGGAAAGAATTAGAGAACAGACCCAATACTCAGTTTGGTTATTCCATCGAAGGCAAAGCTGCGGGTGTGCAGGTTATCCGTTCTTCGGGTCAGCCGCAGGCAGGATTTACGATTCGAGTAAGAGGAACTTCTTCTATTACTTCAGGAAGTGATCCACTTTATGTTGTAGATGGGGTGCCAACTTACAACACTAGCGAAATCAATCCATCTGATATTGAAAGCATCACGATTTTGAAAGATGCATCTTCAGCAGCTATTTATGGCAGCAGTGGTGCCAATGGTGTTGTATTAATTACTACTAAAAGAGGAAGGAATCAGAAATTAAAAATTGGTTTTAATACTTCTGTTACCATGTCTAAAGCATGGAAAAAAATGGATATGCTTAACGGTTCACAGTTTAAAGATTTGGCTACCGAAATGGGGGCAATAACAGATTGGACAAAGTATACCGAAAACACCAACTGGCAAGATGAGATTTTCAGAAATGCATTAACTCAGAATTACCAGTTGTCGGCTACAGGAGGAAACAACAAAACAAGTTATTATGTATCGGGTGCAGCTATCAATCAAAATGGTATCGTTTTAAATAATAATCTTAAGAGAGTTACCTTTAAAGCCAATGTAGATCACCAAGTAAATAAAATTCTTAAAATAGGAACCAGTCTTTCTTATGACAATTGGAAAGATATTGATGTATCTGAAAACAATAGGAATGGTGTTATCGCCAGGTTGTACACATCTATACCTAATATCGGTATTAGGGATAAAGTAAAACCTGAAATGTATGCAAGAAGTCCATTCATCAATGATCTGGAGAATCCTATATCAACTGTTTATCAGCCGGAGCATTTGTATAAAAACAACAGGTATCATGGTAACGTATATGCAGAAGCACAGGTAATAAAAGGATTAAAAGTAAAAAGCCTTTTTGGATTTGAATCTTCAAAAGGTAAATTCACTTCCTTCCAAGATTCTGTTCAAACAAGATACGGGCAGTCTTTAAGTGGTTTGGCTACAGAAAACACCTATGATTTTAAATACTGGGTGTCAGAAAATACAGCCAACTATGAAACTAAAATTAAAGAACACAATATTGCTTTATTGGGCGGTATAATTGCTTCAAGAGAAACCAGCGATAATTTATACAGATCATCTAATAATTTCAGTACAGCCACCGATCATTCTATTAACTCTGGTTCTGTTCAGTCTAAACCGGTTCCTGATTATGCACAGAAATCGCATTTGTCTTTTATCGGCAGATTTAACTATTCTTATAAGGACAAATATTATCTTACCTCCAATTTCAGGGCTGATGGTTCAGGCCAGTTTACACCATCACACCGCTGGAGTTATTTTCCATCTTTTTCTGCTGGTTGGAGAATATCTCAGGAAGATTTCTTTAAAAATGTTTCAGGTATTAATGAACTTAAACTTAGAGCAGGATGGGGATTGGTTGGAAACGACAGGGCTCGTCCATATGCATGGTATGGTTTAGTAGATACCTCTTCTGCCTATCTTTTTGGAGGTTCTTTGCACACTGCATATATTCCAACAACACTGGAGAATTCGGATCTTAAATGGGAAAAAACTTCTCAGTTTGATATCGGTGTTGATTTTGCTATTCTTAACAACAGGTTGTCATTCACTGCTGATTACTATTACAAAAAAACCAATGATATGTTACTGGAAGTACCTATTCCAAACAGTACCGGTTTTTCTAAGGCATTGCAGAATGCAGGAAGTATGGAAAACAAAGGATTTGAATTTCAGGTTGTTTCAAAAAATATCGTACAAAACGATTTTAAATGGACAACAGATTTTAATATTTCTTTCAACAAAGGAAAAGTACTTGATATCGTAGGAACAACTATGCATACAGGTACAGTTAACCCTGCAGGTACCAGTTTAAATACTGCTATCGTTCAGGCTGGTTCTCCTTTGGGATCTTTTTATGGAAAAATTTCACAAGGTGTAGACGCTGCTACCGGTAAAATGAAATTCATGAAAAATGCAGCAGGAACTAAAGATAGCGTTGGAATTATCGGTAATGCAAATCCTAAATTTATTTATGGTTTGACCAACTCATTTGTTTATAAAAACTTTACGCTAGACTTCTTCTTCCAGGGTGCTAAAGGAAATGATGTATTGAATGCTACCCGTATTCTTACAGAATCTATGGCATTACCAATGAATCAAGCCGCTACTGTTTTGAACAGATGGAAAAAACCAGGTGACATTACAGATATGCCGGGTGTATCTCCTTCTAACTGGGATAACTCTGCTGTATCAACAAGATATATCGAAGATGGTTCTTACCTGCGCTTAAAAGCATTGACTGTTGGATACAACATGCCTCAGTCTGTTTTAACCAAGCTTAAAATGAGTCGCTTCCTTGTTTATTTAACTGCTGAGAATTTAGTAACGATTACTAACTACAGCGGGTTCGATCCACAGGTAAGTGCATTCAGTGGTAAAAATCAGGCTACTACCAATCAGAACACTGCTCCAGGTGTAGATTTTGGTACCTATCCTCAGTCAAGAGACTTTATTCTTGGAGTAAACATTTCTTTCTAATTATTAAAAATTGTTCGATATGAAAAAATATTTTTTATACAGGCATATAGCGATTCTTGTTTCGGCTGTTGTTCTTTTGGGTTCATGTAAAAAATTCTTAGATGATCAGCCTAAAACATCCATCACTACCGGTAATGCTTACAATACAGCAACCGATATTGATAATGCATTAACCGGTGCATATAATATCTTTTATGGTTCTGATTTCTACCAATGGGAATATGTTATGCTGAGCGATGTAAGATCAGACAACGCATATCCGGGTGGATACAATGAAGAAACTTTCTATGATTACGACAGGTTTATCCTGCCTTCCAGCAACGATCATAATTTTACTAACTGGAATGCATTGTACAGAGGTATTGCAAGGTGTAATATATTGCTTACTAAAATACCTGACGTAACAGATGCTGCTTTGACAGCCGAAAGACGCAAGCAAATTATTGGAGAAGCAAGTTTTTTAAGGGCTTTTCATTATTATCAATTGGTAAAAATGTATGGAGGTGTTCCATTGGAATTGTTGTCTAATACAGCAGATCCTGCAGCAACCCGCAAACCAAGGTCTACTGAAATTGAAGTGTACAATCAAATTGTAAAAGATCTGGAAACTGCGTTGGCTAATTTGCCTGATACTTATGGTGCTACTCCTTCTGTAAACAAAGCAAGAGCAACCAAAGGTGCTGCAAATGCTATGCTTGCAAAAGTGTGGGCACAAAGACCAGACAGGGACTATAATAAAGTGCTGGCTTATTGCAATGCTGTAATCGGCAGTGCAGCAGCTTATTCACTGATGCCTAATTATGCTCATTTATTTGATGGCAACCATTATTTTAACCAGGAGTCTATTCTTGAAATTCCTTTTGAAGAAGGTAATTGGTCTGCATCAAGTTGGGGTATTGAATTGTATTTGGCTCCTGAAGACGGATGGCAAAAATATTGTGTTCCTTCTAAAGACCTGGTAGCTGCTTATGATGCACAGGGAGATCTTGTTAGAAAAAATGCCAACATCGTTTTCTGGACAGTAGATGGTAATGGTGATCCAATTAGCTGGTCTGATGAAAACTGGAACCCTTGTCAGAATCCTACCATTGGTATTCCTTTTAATTACAAACAAAAACATGCAGGCGGATGGGCAAGTGGCGATGATTATTATTTGCTTCGTCTTGCTGATATTATTTTATTAAAAGCTGAAGCGCAAAACGAATTGGGAAGTACTGCTACAGCAGCAGCTACAGTTAACCTTGTTCGTTCAAGAGCTGGGCTTGCAGGAATATCTGCAGCACTTTCTCAAGGAGCAATGAAAACTGCTATTCTTAATGAAAGAAGACTAGAGTTGGCTTTTGAAGCACAACGTTGGGATGATTTGGTAAGAGCAAATGTTGCCACTACTGTTATGCAGGGCTTAAATGAATATACTTACAGTTGTGTAGCAGGTGCGCCTGGTAATCCGGTTAGAATGGATTATTCTCATTGTGATAAAAACCATTGGATCATGCCTATCCCTCAATTAGAGAGAGATGCCAATCCAAGTCTTACACAGAACGCTGGCTATTAAAATATTTCCTATGAAGAACATCGTTAAAATATTTTTTTTGATGATTTATCTTCAGGGACTTGTTGGATGCTGCGGATGTTCTAAGACTCCGGAAAAACCTTCAGTCCCATCAAACACTTCCACCACTAATCAGCCTGCCTTATCAGGCAGGCTGATTTTTCATTCTTATTCCTGTTATTCCTGCAACGATTCAAAATTGTATATCTATGATTTTGCAGCTAATACTATCGTTAATATCAGTTCTACCTGGACTATTAATAATGTGATGAATGCACATTTTTCCCCCGATGGCAAAAGGATTGTTTTTATGGGAATTCCTATAAATACCAATAATTGGGATATTTTTATCTGGAGCGTTGGCTCCACATTACAACCTACCAATATTACGGCAGCATTTGGTTCAACAAGAGATGAGGATCCAAAATTCTCTAATAGCGGCAATGAAATTATTTTTAAGCAAAATGGAAGAATGAAGGAAATGGATACACTGGGAAATATAGTTCGCAGTTTTACCGTTTCGCAGGCAGAAGCTTCTATGCCTTTTTATATTAAAGGAGATACAGCGGTATTATATTCCGGGAATGCATCATCTGGGTCTGCAGCAGGGGTTTTTAAACTTTCCTTGTTTTCTAATTCCATTCAAATGATATCAGCATTGCCGGGAGTAGAAGCGTATTATCCGATTGTAAGAGATGATACCAGTTTTTTGTTTACAAGATGGGTTAGTACTACCAACCATAACGACCAGATATACCTTGGTTTTCTAAATGGAAAAGCAGCCTGGTGCTTGTCTTTTAATGAAGCAGATCAGAATTTTTCTGATGCTTACCCTGTAAACAGTAATTACGTAATCCTATCCAGTACAAAGCCTGGAGGGAAGGGAGGGTATGATTTATATATTGCAGATATTTTTACAGGTCAAAAATGGTCATTAGATTTATACAATGCCGCTATTAATTCTACCATCCATCAGTTGGGGGCAGGTTATACAAATTATTAGCAGGCTACATTTTTCTTAGTAAAATAAAAGAATCGATTAATTTTTTTGTTATGAATAATAGATTGCTGATCCTTGTTTTGTTTTGCTGTTTTTCCATTTGTGGGATGGCTCAAAACAACCTACGGTTTAATGAAAATGAGTTACATGTAAAATGGAAATTCATCCAAAATAGTTATCAAAGTCAGGAAAAAACACTTTCGGTATTTACACTAGTAAATAAAAGTAAAAGATCATTCCCTTCTGCAGGCTGGACAATCTATTTTAATTCAAGCCGTGAGATCGATTCCTCCAACACTGAAGCAGGCGTTATTTTTACACATGTAAATGGTGATATTTATAAAATGGTTCCTGCTCCTTCTTTTAAAATAATAAGGCCAAAGGATTCAGTTGAAATTTCTTATTTATCTAATGGTCTTTTACTAAATACTACTGCAACTCCATCCGGTCTTTATATCGTTTGGGATAATGATACAGTACAGGGCTATTCATTATTTAATTATACAGCAGCCCCTTTCAGCAACACAAGTTCAGGAATGGTAAGTCCTGAAAAAATATACAAACAAAACAGCGTTATAAAAGATATTCCTGCATCGGCATTACCTAAAATATTTCCTACGCCGGTTTCCTATAAAGAAACAGGCGGGTTATATCTTTTAAACACCGAGACTTATATTGAAACTGATCCATATTTTAAGAGGGAGGCAGAGTACCTTTCAAATGAATTGGGCCTTTTGTTGGGGAAAAGGCCTTCCCTTAATTTAAACAATGCTGTTAGTAAAAAAATTGTTCTTCTAAACGAACCAATGGAAAATGAAGCGTATCAGCTTTCTGTTACCGAAAAGCAGATCACTATAAAGGCTTCATCAAGTGCTGGTATGTTTTATGGAATACAGTCCTTACATTCATTAATGCCAGTGAGTTTCTTGAATGGAATACAAAATGATATTCTTGTGCCTACTGTCGAAGTATCGGATGCACCAAGATTTGGATACAGGAGTTTAATGTTGGATGTTGCCCGTAATTTTAAACCAAAAGAAACCATTTTTAAAGTGCTTGATCTAATGGCATTTTACAAGATGAATGTTTTTCATTTTCATTTCAGCGATGATGAAGGCTGGCGTATAGAAATACCTTCGCTTCCGGAACTGACAGATGTAGGGGCAAAGAGAGGGCATACGCTTGATAGTAAAAAGTTATTACCAGCTTCCTATGGCGCAGGTCCTGTGGTAGGTAAAACTTTGGGCACTGGTTTTTATACAAGAAAAGATTTTATAGAAATATTGACCTATGCTTATAAACGGCATATACAGGTAATTCCTGAAATTGAATCTCCCGGTCATAGCCGTGCTGCTATTAAAGCAATGGATGCTCGTTATGATAAATTTATGTTATTGGGTAACAAAGAAGCTGCAACGCAATATCTTTTAAGAGACTTACATGATCAATCTGTTTACAGCTCTGCACAACAGTGGACAGATAATGTAATGTGTGTAGCTATGCCTTCTGTGTATACTTTT
Source organism: Chitinophagaceae bacterium (assembly GCA_947504605.1). GTDB lineage: Bacteria > Bacteroidota > Bacteroidia > Chitinophagales > Chitinophagaceae > Ferruginibacter. The sequence goes on along the minus strand of CANNJE010000010.1, from coordinate 26,046 downwards.
ATAGAAACCGTTGTAGATGAACTATCTTCTATGTATAAAGAAGCAGCCGTCCCATTGCTTACCATACATATGGGTGGCGATGAAGTGCCTGTAGGTTCATGGGAGAAATCACCGCTTTGCAACCAGTTGATAGCAACAGATACTACAGTAAAAGATACAGATGATCTATGGTATTATTATTTTTCCCGTGTGAATAAAATGCTTCAGAAAAAAGGAATCTTTCTGTCGGCATGGGAAGAGTCCGGTATGCGTAAAACCATGCTGGATGGAAAAAAAACAATGATCGTTAATCCCCGTTTAGCTAATGACGGCATGCAGTTGCATGTGTGGAATAATGTTCCAGGCTGGGGTGCAGAAGATCTGCCTTACCGTTTGGCAAATGCAGGTTATAAAGTAGTGTTGTCGCCTGTAAGTAATAATTATCTAGACCTTGCTTACTACAATCATCCTGAAGAGCCTGGTTATTACTGGGGAGGTTTTCAGGATATTGACAAGCCTTTTTATTTTATGCCTTTTGATTATTATAAAACCTCCAAAGAAGATCCCAATGGAAATGCGATTGACCCTGCTGTTTTTATTGGAAAGGACCGGCTCAGTGATTTTGGCAAATCCAATATCGTTGGTATACAGGGTTTGTTGTGGAATGAAAATGTAAGATCTTTAGAAATGTTGGATTATCTGTTGTTGCCCAAGTTGCTTGCTGTTGCAGAACGTGCATGGGCACCAGATCCTGTATGGGCCAACACAACCGATAAAACAAGTTTTTTATCTCAATACAATGATGCTTGGTCGGAATTTGCGAATGTTATGGGTAAAAGAGAATTGCCAAGACTGGATTACTTATTCGGAGGGTTTAATTACCGACTACCTGCAGTTGGTGCTGTTATAGAAAATGGAGCAGTACTAGTTAATGTACAATTTCCGGGTCTTAGCATACGCTATACAACAGATGGTAAAGAGCCAACGGTTAACAGTAAACAATATCAAAATGCCATTATCCAAAAAGGTAGTATTAATATAAAAGTATTTGACAACAGGGGAAGAGGTAGCAGGACAACTACTATACAAAATAATTAATCAGAAAATATGAGTCAGCAAAATTTATCTAATCGTTTGTATTCGCTGGATGCATTAAGGGGTTTTGATATGCTTTGGATTATGGGCGCTGATGAGTTGTTTCATGAACTTGCAAAGGTCAGCGATTTGTCCTTATTTCAAACCATGTCTATACAGTTAGATCATGTTGCCTGGAATGGTTTCTGTGCTTACGATATGATCTTTCCACTTTTTCTTTTTATAGCTGGTGTAGCCACACCTTATTCTGTGGGTAGAGAACTGGAGAAAGGAGTGGATAGAAATAAACTGTTGCTCCGTATTATTAAACGTAGTTTGATATTGGTAGTGTTGGGCATTATTTACAACAATGGTTTGGCGATTAATCCGCTGGATAAAATACGTTTTCCGAGTGTGCTTGGTAGGATAGGGTTGGCGTATATGTTTGCCAATATAATTTATTTATATGCTGGCAAAAAAGTACAGGCATTATGGTTTACAGGATTGTTGATCGGTTATTGGCTACTAATAAGATTCACTGCAGCCCCAGGTTTTGCAGCAGGTGATATGACCATGGAAGGTAATATCGTTTCATATATCGACCGGTTGTTGATACCCGGCAGTTTGTACCTAACTATTCATGATCCCGAGGGATTGATTGCTACCATACCTGCTATTGGCACAGGGCTGCTAGGCATAATGACGGGCAGTTACTTGCGCAACAATTTAACTGTTCCAACAAAAAAAGCTATCCATTTATTTTTTACAGGCGTATTTTTAGTGGCAATAGCACAGCTTTGGAATTTGGTATTTCCATTTAATAAAAATTTGTGGACGAGTTCCTTTGCTTTGCAGGCCGGAGGCATAAGTATGATGCTGTTATCGCTCTTTTATTATATCATTGATGTGCAGGGGTATAAGCAATGGGCTTTTGTATTCAGAGTAATTGGAATGAATTCGATATTAATTTATTTATCGGTTGTATTTATCAACTGGGGTTTTACTACAAAAGCATTGCTGGGATGGATGGCCCAACTTGCCGGCAAGCCATACGAACTGATTGTAACTATCTTATGTATAATGATAGTTAAATGGCTTTTTCTTTACTTTATGTATAAGAAAAAAATGTTTCTAAAAGTATAAAGGGAAGTGGTAATAAAGCACATAAAAATATTAAAAACTCAACAGATGAAAAGCAATAAGTTTAAAGCCGCATTAATTGTAACAGGTTTATTTTTTTCGCAGATTTTATCAGCACAATTAAATCTCCCTGCTTTTTTTACAGATGGCATGGTCTTGCAACAGCAAAAAACAAATCGTGTTTGGGGTTGGGCAAAACCACAGCAGTTAGTAAGCGTTGAGTTTAAAGGCAAAACCTATCCTGCCTATGCCGATAAGAATGGTGCATGGCAGGTTTTTCTGGATGCAGCCAATGCTGGCGTAGCAGGAAAAATGCTGATAAAAGCAGCTGACGAAAAGATTGAACTGAACAATATTTTAGTGGGGGAGGTTTGGGTATGCAGTGGGCAGAGTAATATGGAGTGGGTGTTGGGCCAATGTCCTGAAACGTATAAGGAGGAATTAAAAACAGCCAATAATGATCAAATCCGATTTGTAGTGTTTGATCATGCCATTGCCAATGAACCTCAGCAAGATGTAAGACTAACCAAAAAATGGACTTCTATCACTCCTTCCACAGTTGGCGATTGTTCAGCAGTGGCATATTGGTATGCTAAAAAATTACAGAAAGAATTACATGTTCCTATTGGATTGATCATTACAAGTTGGGGTGGTACTTATTCACAATCATGGACCAGTTTTGATGGTCTGCACGATTTTTCCAACTACAGTAATACATTTATAGAAAAAGTAAAAACGCTGGATCTTAGTAAAATAGATGAGCAGCGTAAAATCATAAAAGAAAAATACGAACAAACTCTTATTGAAAAAACAGCCTTTGTAAAAGAAATAGTAAGACCCGATTTTGATGACAGTAAATGGGAAGAAATGTTGCAGCCCAATCAATGGGAAAATGCAGGTTATCCTACACTTGATGGGATAGCCGTGTACCGAGTGGCTTTTACTATTGCGGTAGAAGATGCAGGTAGCGAAGCAACGCTGCATTTACCTGCGGTAGATGATATAGATTCAACTTATATTAATGGTGTGTTTATTGGTACCACCAATCAATGGGATGCGCTTAGAAAATATACCATTCCTGCAGGGATATTAAAACAGGGTAAAAATATACTGGTAATAAAAGTGCAGGATGATGGCGGCGGTGGTGGAATGAGTGCAATAGCCGACCAATACAATGTAGTTGTAAAAAATAAGATCATTCCGCTAGCGGGTAAAGCAAAGTTTAATATTGTAGCAGTACTTGAAGATATTACCGGTGGTCATGGTGCTGTAGAGCATCAGCCGGCAGTGTTATACAATGCAATGATTGCGCCATTGCATCCGCTTTCTATTCGTGGAGTTATCTGGTATCAGGGGGAAAGTAATGCCGGCGATGGGAAGGAGTACAGAACCCTTTTTCCTGCATTGATAAAAGACTGGCGCAATAAATGGGGGCAAGGTGAATTTCCTTTCCTCTTTGTGCAACTTGCTTCTTTTGGCACTATGGATAAAACACCCGCACAAAGTTTATGGGCCGAATTGCGGGAAGCGCAAACCATGACGCTAGCTTTACCTTATACAGCCATGGCGGTAACTATTGATGTAGGAGATACTGCCAATATTCATCCTCAACGAAAAAAAGAAGTGGGCGAGCGTCTGGCCGCAGGTGCTTTAAAAATAACTTATGGCAAAACAAAACTGGTGAGCAGTGGTCCACAATTTAAAAGCTATCAAATTAAGGGTACCCAAGTGGTCATAGATTTTAATGATGTACCTACCCAATTAATAATTAAGGGCAGTGAGCTAAAGCAAATAGCCATTGCAGGTGCTGATCAAAAATTTGTTTGGGCCAATGCCGTTATCAAGGGTAAACAACTGATTGTTTCTGCTGAGGGAGTAAAAAAACCAGTGGCAGTAAGGTATGCATGGGCAGAGAGTCCTTATGATGCTAATTTGTATAATGCTGAAGGGTTTCCTGCAGTACCTTTTCGTACTGATATCTGGGCTCGTTAATAGCCTCGATGCATAGGCTAAAACCATTTTTATAGTTGGTTGTAACTATTAAGGAAGGATTCCTTAGTTTTACAATACATGATTCCGGATTATCCACATAAAATATTTGGAGATAAACGCATCAGCTACACCATGCTGATGATTGCGCTTGCCATGGATGCGCTGCGCCCATAGCTCAATAGTATTACTAAAAGTACAAGAGTGCGACGCAACAACTGTTGCCCATAGATTTAATGCCCGTTCAATAAAAAATTATAACATTTATGTCAACAAACATTTCTGCAGCCGAAAACAAGGCTTCCGCCACTACCGATTTTTTGCCCCTCATGGGAACCGATTATGTAGAGTTTTATGTAGGCAATGCCAAGCAGGCTGCACACTTTTATAAAACGGCCTTTGGTTTTCAATCGTTGGCTTATGCCGGACCGGAAACGGGCATGAAAGATAAAGTGAGTTATGTGATCCGTCAGAACAAACTCACTTTTGTACTAACCACACCGCTAAAGGGCAACAACAATATTGCCGATCATATTTACAAACATGGCGATGGTGTAAAATACCTCGCCCTGATGGTGGAAGATGCCGCAGATGCATGGAAACAAACAACTAGCCGGGGGGGCAAGAGTTATATGGAGCCCAAAACGCTTAAGGACGATAACGGAGAAGTGGTCATGAGTGGTATTCATACCTATGGCGATACGGTGCACCTTTTTATTGAACGCAAAAATTACCAGGGTGTGTTTATGCCGGGTTTTAAAAAATGGGATACTGTTTATAATCCTACCGAAACCGGTTTGTTGTATGTAGATCATTGTGTGGGTAATGTGGGTTGGAACCAGATGAATCCCTGGGTGAAGTTTTATCAGGATGTGATGGGTTTTAAAAACATCCTCAGTTTTGATGACAATGATATCTCTACCGAATACAGCGCTTTAATGAGCAAGGTAATGAGCAACGGAAACGGCTATGTGAAATTCCCAATCAACGAACCTGCTGAAGGCAAAAAGAAAAGTCAGGTAGAAGAATACCTTGATTTTTATGATGGCGAAGGGGTGCAGCATGTGGCATTGGCTACAGCCAATATCATTGAAACCGTGACGGAACTGCAAAAGCGTGGGGTGGAATTTCTTAAAATTCCGGCAAGTTATTATGCGGATGTGCTGGACAGGGTAGGCCATATAGATGAAGATCTGCAACCATTGCAGGATCTTGGTATTCTTATTGACAGAGATGATGAGGGTTACTTATTACAAATATTTAGCAAGCCGGTAGAAGACAGGCCAACCTTGTTTTTTGAAATTATACAACGCAAGGGTGCCAAAAGCTTTGGTAAGGGCAATTTTAAAGCATTGTTTGAGGCTTTGGAGCGGGAGCAGGATGCGAGGGGGAATTTGTAAAAGGTCAAGAGCTTCAATAGATCCCAGGGGTTCCAAAGGTTCAATGTTTAATGTTGAACCATTGGGACATTGAATTTTTTAACAGCGTCTTTTCAATATTTTTTATACATTCACATTCACGTTCAATAACCCCCAAATATTTTTCCTTTGATGAAACCCTTTTTTTTACATATGGTCGGTTTTATGCTGGCGCTAACCATTGCAGGAACAACTATTGCTCAACCCGCTATTAATGACATAAAAAAATCTTCTGCCAAGGTATCAGACGTATATAACCGTATGGAAGATTCTGTAATAAAGCAGTTTGAAAACCAACATCTTGCATGGCCACCGGCAGAAATGTATGTGCGCACTTTTAAATACGACCGACAACTGGAGATATGGGTAAAAGGCAGCAGCAAAGAACCTTTTAAATTATTTAAGACTTATAAAGTTTGTATGCAAAGCGGCACGATGGGCCCCAAGCGTATGGAGGGCGACTACCAGGTGCCAGAAGGGTTTTATTATATCAATGAATTTAATCCCAATAGTAACTACCATCTTTCGCTGGGGTTAAATTATCCCAATGCTTCTGATAAAATTCTGAGTGATGGTGTTAGGCCCGGCAGTAATATTTATATTCATGGCAACTGTGTATCTACCGGTTGTATACCAATCAGTGATATACCTATCGAAGAAGTATTTATCATAGCCACTGCGGTGAAGGAGCAAGAGGGGCAGGATTTTATTCCTGTGCATGTATTTCCTATTCGCTACAATGTAAAAAAATCGGCTGAGTACCTGGCCAATATCACCCAAGATAATCCGGCACTGCAGGCTTTTAACATCAATATTAGATTGGCCTTTGATTTTTTTGAAACCAAAAAACAACTACCCATTATTATGGTTAATCAGAAAGGGGAGTATGTTTTTAATTGAGGGTTCAAGAAGTACTAAGTTGAAGATCTTCAATTTTTGAAGCTACAGAACTTTAGGCACGGCCGAGTCTGAGGCGAAATCTATATTTGTGGCAAATTATTTAACTGCAAGAGATGCCCCCAACAGATTAGAAGAGCTGTTCAAAACGGAGGAATGCCAAGAAATGGAGTTTTGGCAGCATCAGATAAATCGGCTATTATTTGTCGTACTTTGTCTAATCTCTTTACAAGCAAAAAGTATTTTTATTTTGGCGGAGAATAAATATTGACTAAAAGACTCATCAGTCCATTCTTTTTTATCCTATATTTAAGGCTGCAATTTCCATATTTTATGTTTGACAATGCTTGGGTTGATCTTGAACTTTTAAAAAAGCGTGCTTTTAATTTAAGGTGGGCTACTGTTCCTGAGGGGGTTATACCTCTTACGGCAGCAGATCCTGATTTTCCGAGTGCTCCGGAAATTTCAGAAGCTATTTGCACTTTTGCCAAAGACAAGTATTATTGCTACGGTCCTCCGGAAGGATTGTCCGATTTCAAAGATAGTATTGCCCATTATTATCAAAAAAAACGCCATGTGCCTGTTTCTCCAGCACTTGCATTTCCGGTAAATAGCGCTGCCTATGGAATTTATTTAACCTGTAAAGCTTTCCTTAAAAAGGGGGATGAAGCCATCATTTTTGATCCGGTAGATTTTTTATTTAGGCATTCAATAGAATCAGTTCATGCTAAAGCCGTGCCTTTCGCTATCCCTGCAGGGATTATTAAAGTTGATTTTGACCTGCTTGAAGCATTGATTACCCCAAAGACAAAAATGATCTGCCTGTGCAATCCATTAAATCCAACAGGTAAAGTTTTTACGAAATCGGAATTAACACAGTTAGGACAAATTGCATGTAAGCATGGGCTTGTTATTTTATCGGATGAAATTTGGAGTGATATCGTTTTTAAGCCTGCCGTATTTACAAGTATTGCTTCCTTAAATGAGGAAATCAGAAATCATACAGTTACCATTACCGGATTCAGCAAATCGTATGGGTTAGCCGGCTTAAGAATTGGTGCAGTAATAGCACACAATCAAGCTCATTATAAATTATTAATGGATGCTTCCATGCATTATTCTACCATTCATGGCGTTAGTGTACTGTCTCAAATAGCTGCCACAACGGCAATGAATTCTTGCGAATATTGGTTGGATGGTTTTTTAAGTCATTTGTCCTCGATGAAAAATATAGTGGTGAATGAATTGAATTCAATCCCCGGATTCAAGTGTATTGCACCAGAAGGATGTTATGTAGCATTTACAGATATCACCGGGACTAATAAAACGAGTCAGGAAATTCATGACCTTTTATTAAATGAGGCAAAAGTAGCTGTGGTGCCGGGTTTAAAACAATGGTTTGGAGATGGGGCTGAGGGACATATTAGAATGAGTTTTGCAAGTTCCGAATTTATCTTAACTGAAGCACTCGACCGGATCAAAAAACTGATGACATGAAAGCCGTAGTTATTGGGGGTGGTATTGCAGGAATGACAATAGCAATACTATTAAAACGAAAAAACTGGGACGTAGTTGTTTGTGAAAAAGCAATTTCTATTTTTACACGCGGGCATGCATTTCTAATAAATTTTGAAGGACTTTCAATTCTGGCAGAATTTTTAAATGAGTCGAAGATTCAATTATTGAAGCAACACGTTAATCTTTTTAGCCTCAAAAGACCTGATGGTGACGAAAAGATTAAAATTCAGTTGATAGACTGGTATTGCATGAAGCGGGTGGACTTAATTTATTTTCTCCATTCATTTTTTTCGAATGAAACGTTAAAGGAAGGAAGAGCGTTTTCTCATTTTATTTATAAAGATAACAAAGCCATTGCGGCTGTTTTTGATAATGGTGAAATTGAATATGGTGACGTGTTTATTGGTGCAGATGGAAGTAATTCAAAAGTGAGAGAGGCGATACATGGGAAAACAACATTTAGTCCAATAGAAGTAAATGAAATTGTTGGGATATCCCAAAAAAAAATAAACAGAGAGGGTAAGGATGTCATTTTTCAAAAAATTCAAAGTGAAGATAAAGGTTTAGCCTTTGGTTACATTCCTTCTTCGGCTGATGAAGTTGTATGGTTCATGCAATATGATGTGAATCTTTCAAATGGACTCGAAGAAAACAACCCAGAAAGTATAAAGGCTCTATGTACTGAAATGATGAAAGATTTTCCAGCCGAGGTTAAAGCGGTTTTGGGAGCAACCGATTTTAAAAACGCATATATATGGAAAACAAGAGATTTTGATCTACTACCTAGTTTTCACAAAGAAAACATTGTTCTAATAGGGGATGCGGCTCATTTAGCAGTTCCATTTACGAGTGCGGGAACAAGCAATGCTATATCGGATGCCAAATGCTTGGCTCAATCAATGGATCAATTTTTAAACCTCGAAACAGCTTTTGAGCATTACTATTCACAGAGGTCGCCAAAAATAGAAAGCCATATTGAACAAGGAAGAGTACTCAAAAAAATATTTTTAAATCCTCAAAAATTTAGTGAACGAGGATTTCTTTTGCCACTTATTTCGGGGAATACGAAGTTTAAAACTTTCCGTATTCAAGAGCCATTAAAAATCATTTATTTTACCGATCCTATCTGTTCTACCTGTTGGATAATTCAGCCGATTTTGAGAAAACTGAAATTGGAATATGGAGATTACTTAGAGATTGATTATCGTATGGGTGGCTTACTTCCGTCTTGGAAGGACTATGATAAAGGGACAATCAAAACTGCTTTGGATGCGGCCAAACATTGGGAAGAAGTAAATGCTGCTCAGTATATGTTTTTAGATGGAGATATATGGATTGAAGATCCACTGGATTCATCGTATCCTCCTTCTATTGCATTTAAGGCAGCACAACTCCAGGATAGTGATAAAGCAATTACATTCTTAAGAAGGCTGAAAGAATTGGTTTTCTTAGAAAAAAAGAATATCACCAAATGGGAAATAATAGAAAGTGCTGCGCTATCCAGCGGATTGGATACAGCATTGCTAAAAAAAGATATTAAAAGCAGCGGTCTAAAGTTATTTGAGGCAGATTTGGAATTGTCGAAAGAGATGGGTATTAATATTTTTCCTACTTTTTTCTTTTTAGAGAATGCCGTTATTAAAAAAACTATAAAAGGCTATCAGCCTTATGAAAAATTTGAGGAAATAATACTTCAGATACTTCCAAATGCTAAGAAAAATTCAAAACTAATTGATCCGGAACTGATTTTTTCAATGTTCCATAATATGACAGCGGAAGAATATGCTTTTGTGACTGGTACTCCAATAGAAGCAACCCGTATAATACTCCAGCATTTATACAAACAACGTAAAATAGATAAATATGATAGTAAATATGGCGAGGTATGGATGTTCTTATTTAATTCATCCATTTAAAGGAAAGTTTATTACCTGATTTTTTTCAAATCATACCAACGCTTTGGTGGCATATAAACAAAACAAATAAAAAGGGTGATGGAGCCACACGCTAGAGCAAAGGTTATCGTTCTTAGTCGTAATTGAAAAGATAAATTTTCAAAAGTTCAATATTGGTCCCATTCAGCCATATGTTTTAAAAAAATCCATTCTTAATTCGTTTTTATCCGTTTTTCAGTGTTCTATCCCAAAGGAACACGAATAAATACATAAATAAAAAATTTGATTTCTAATTAAGTACTTCATTCCCTTTTTGTCGTATAGCGCCATACATGTCATACATTATTTTCATGTGCGGTGCTGTAAGTACTGCCAATCCTAAGAAAATGTACCCAGCTACAGAATGTATTTATAAACATAAAACCAGTTAAACCAAATATTACAATGCCTGCAATTGCTAAAAAACTGTACAGTAAAATTTGTTTCATAATCGTTTTATAGGAAAATGTATTTTCTTTTCTTAAATAACTTATGATGTTCTTAATAGATAATAGCGAATGCCACACAACAAAATAAAATGTAAACCCAAGTAACATCGGTAAATTAAAAAGAATAAAAAGAATACATGCAAAACGAATTAAGAATTGACCTTTACTGCTATTGTCTAGTTGATTATTTTTTAAAAAATAAATAAAAGTTGAAGTGAAAAATAAGATGCCTAAAGACGAAAGGACATAGTATCGATTTAGGCTAAGCCAATTAATAATCGCTTGATTTTCTTTACCCGATTCGAACAACATGAAAATCGGCTTTACTTCATCAAAATGATTTAGCAGAATAACACCTAGAATTAGTAAACCATAAGATATTACAAATAATTTCCCTAGTAGGGTATTGGTTTTAAATTGGTACAAATCTGTTTCTCCAAAATGGTACGCAGCAAAAAAGATAAATAATAAGTTGCCTGCAACAGGAAATAAAAATAAAATGCAAGCAAATATTACCAATCTCCCTAGGTAATCGATAAAGAAATATTTTGTTGAAAACATCTGTTCAGAGGAATCAGCGTTTCTTGTAGCTACCAATAAATCTGCAGCTCCATGTGGAACTCCAAGTAATAAAATCCCTACTATAAAAATTAAAAATTGTGTAGTTGTTTCAATAGCTATAACATACTGCTGAACTAAAAGGAGGAGAACACCCAGCACCAATAGTAAAATCTTTATCATAGCATTTCAGGTTTGAAAAAATAAAAAAGGTGTGATAAATTTATCACACCTTTTTTAATAATGGTTAGGCGTTTTGAGTAACAGACTTATCAGACTGTGCTAAAGCATAGATGACAAGACCGAAACCAATTTTATTTATTGCATCTCCAATGTTATAAACAATGTCCATTGAAAGACTCTGGAACATTTTTATTCCAAATAATCCACCTTCTGTACCAGCAATGTAACCAATAGGATAAATAGCCCAGCCAACAAGTACAAACCAGCCAAGTGTCTTAACTGCTTTTTGAACTGAGGGACCAGCGTTTTTAGCCAGTGTTGCCACTTCTCCAAACCAAACCAGGTATACAATATAGAAGTAAGCGAGACCGCTAATTAATCCCCAAATCCAGCTTTGAGTCTCTTTGCCATAAATAGCTTCGCCAATATAACCGGTAACAAGCATAATTACCGATGCAAAAATTAATTGCCACAGTAGATTAAGTTTTGCACCAGCCTTTTTGGTGATTAGATAAAACTCAACACACATTAATGGTACAGTAAGGATCCAGTCTACATAACGGAAAAATACAGGGGATTCCCCGGTTTCCAAGTTGTAGCCTCGCATGTAATAATAATGCACAGCTGCAATAAAAGTGATGAGCCCAGAAACAAGAATGGATGTCCTCCATTTTTTGTCAACATTAGACATTTCGAAAAAGAAAAAAACGCAAGCAGCCATCATGGCCATTGTGCCTACAAAAAATGTAAAGGCCACGTAGTTGTTGTTTGCAATCGCATGGACTTGCAGGAAGTTTTGAAACATGTTAATTTTTTTTGATTAAATAAATTGTTATATGGGCAAGCAAACTTTAAACAAAAAAAATGTTTAAATGTTTTTATGCAATGGTTAAACAAATATTTCTTCTAATGGTTTGAATTATTGAAAATATTTTACAGATAATTTTATGTATTTATTTTGTTTAATCTTAACAATATTTATTTCATTTTCCATAAACAAAAATCATCTCATTACTCACAACGTCTCGGTCCTTGCTTTCAATAACCGAAATTCAGCAATCTGAATTATATCTAATCAACTTAACTCATTCATATATGTTATCAGCGTATTTTAGCTCAGCGTTTCATCTCAATTATAAAATATAGTTGCAACTTTAAATGTTTATTTTTAAAATGTTGTTATCAATAAAAAGTTTTACATTAGTACTCGTTACCGTAACCCTCCCAAACTAATACATCTCTGTCTCAAGAATGGCAACGCCATAAAAATGCCCAGTACCTTTCTTAAAAAAAATAGGCATTGGAGCATCGAACAATACAAAAGCATAACACTGTTTTAAAGCATCTTAACCCTTAAATTTTGTATTATGATTTCAACTGCAGAATTATTTAGAAAGTATGGAACGCCTGCTCAAAATGGGGCTCCTTATCTTACCAAGGTAGAGATACCATTTGCAATGATTTTAGCATGGGACAGATCGATATCTGTTCACTCTATAAGCTGTCATAAGTTGGTTGCAAAAAATATGAAAGCTGCACTTACGGGTATATTGAAGGAATACGGGCCGCTGAAAATTCAACAATTGGGAATTAATATTTATGGCGGTTGCTTTAATTATCGTAAGATGAGAGGAGGAACTGATTGGAGCAGACATTCGTGGGGAGTAGCAATAGATTTAGATCCCGAAAGAAACCAACTTCATGAAACACATTTGACAGCCAGATTTGCAAAACCTGATTATAAAAAAATGATAGATATATTTTATGATAATGGTTTTGTTTCCTTAGGCAGGGAAAAAGATTATGATTGGATGCATTTTGAAATCGGAAGTTAATGTTGAAAAATTCGCCTAACAATAGTATTCCTGCTAGAGTTGGGCAGAGGGGATGATTTATCGTCAGCAACTGTATATTAAATCCAGTATGGTGACAAACTACAACTTAGTTTTAGACGCTAAAAAAAATCCGTTATGTGAGAAGCAGGGGATTTTTCATAATATACTTAGCACCCAAAGTCTTCATAAGCAACTGCTTCTATTTCAACATCCATAGCTTGATTGGTTTGCCAAGTTTAAAAACTGCGAAATCTCAAATGCAGTTTAATAATGGTATTGTTAAACAATTACCCAATATTGTTGTTTATCAAAAAATATGGAGACCAGCTACCATTTAAAAACGGGGCGAAACCGAAAAGCCATATGAGTAGGCGAAAAAAAAGTACCATGTTTAAAATATTTACCATAGCAGATAAATTATTGTTTCTAGCAGCCTTACTCTCACTCATTTTCTCTGAAGCGTTATGGTTCAGCGGCGATCAGCAACATGCAATATTCGTTGGCCTTTGGGTTCCAACAATACTATGCTTCGGGATATATTTGAAACTATTAAAACATAATTAACATGACTGAGTTAATGCCGTATATATCGGGGATTGTTACTTTATTGTTTGGGGCAGGTTTTTTTCTTGCACTTCAGGAGCAGAGAAAACATAAATAATCTTTTTTTGAAACAAGGGATGAATTTAAGAAAACATAATTAACCAGGTTTTACAACTTGTTGTTTAAACAGCTACAAGTGCATTTAATTCCAATCCCTTTACTGGCGCAAGTGACTCGCTAACCGGCGGATTACTTGATGCCGGTTAGTTTATGGGTTATATCTAGAAGAAGCATCGCTGTCTGGTCTCCGCACTTGGCAAGAAACTCAGAGAAATCACTAATGGATTTTTTTTTCTTCGTTGAAAATCCTGTATTTTTAATTTATCATTCATGCCCTGCGCATTACCAAGTACTACATGCAAGACTCCCATTAATGCCCCAATATGAGTAGATATTTATGTATTATTTTATTTTTTTTAACTGCATCAAGTCATTCATTTGCACAAGCAGTTTCTAATAAAATGAATACGGTGTTTGTTGAATTAGGAGGTAATGGTCTTTTTCTGTCTGCCAATTATGAACGGCAAATCTTTAAAATAACTCCGCTTAATATTCACGTGGGTGTCGGTATTTATGGCATTACTTCCAGTTATGTAACTCTTCCATTTGGTATAAACTATTTACTAAAACTCAGGAATACAAACTCCTGTATTGATATTGGTTTTGGAGCGACCTACACAAAAGCTGATGTGAAACTTTATTCGATAGTAGAGCATAGGGATAATAATTATATTAATTCCAATTTTATAAATATCATTCCCAGTATTGGAATCAGGCACCAGACAAATAAAAACTATATGTATCGTTTTAGTTTTACACCAGTATTTAATCAGTATGATGGACTTCCCTATGTAGGGTTTTCTATTGGCAACTCATTTTGATCTTTTTTATTTGCAGGGGCAGTTCAATGGTGCTAGCGCTGCCATGTTTATTTTCGTGAAGATAGGAACCAAGGCATAGGACATAAATCAAGGTAATGTAATTATTCATTTGTTCGATATAAGCTCTAAATAAATGACAAAAAATAAAAGTGAGAAAAACGATAAATTAATTAAATGGTTGCCTGTTATCTCATTTATTATAATTGCAATTGTTTTCAGGCTTTACCGTACTTCAGCAGAAGACCATTATTTATTAGCAGGTTCAGACGGTCCATACCTTCCATTGCAAGTTAAAAATATGTTTGAGCATTATCGTTTGGCTTTCCCTGATATGCCATTACTTTTTACATTATGTAGCATCCTTGCAAAACTTTTATATTTCTTACATGTAGGAACTGAAAACGAATGTATTTTACTGTCAGTGAGATATATCGATGCTTTCTTGCCGCCATTATCTGCAATTCCTGTTTTTTTGATAGCAAGAGAGCTCAAAACTGAAAGTATAAAATCAACATTTTTTAATTACTTAATGGTTGCATTTGCAATTTTAAGTTTCACGCCTCTTTTAATTTTTTCACATCAATTACAAAAAAACGGGTTGGCAATTGTTTGGGTGTTTTTCTACTTGTTTTATGCTTTGAAAATAATTAAGTATGAAAACAGAAAAGATATATTTAAAGCAATAATTGTACTTATTCTTTGTGCATTGACTCATCTTGGTAGTTTTGGGTTAGTGGTTTTTATTTCATTTGTTATTTTTATCTTTTGGTTCATTTTTCAAAAAGATAAACTTAAAAGACCATCCCTAAATAAACTTTTATTGGCAGCTGTTATATTGGTGTCATGCTTCTTACTTGTTTCAATATTTGACTACACAAGATTTTTAAGAATTTTACATGTGCCATTAAAAATATTTGAAGCTCCGGTGATTCTATTTGCATTCAATGGACAAAATATGGTTCTTCAGGGGCAAACTTTAATAATAGTAGTAGCAATGAACTTGCTTGCAATTCAGGGCATCCTATTGTTACTTCGTTACCGTAATAATATAAAAAACTATCAAAATGTTTTAGGGTTTGCATTTGCAACCTGCACGTTGTTTCTCGCAAGTCCTTTTTTAGGTTTAGAATGGGCAAACAGATTATTTATGATGGCCTATATTCCTATCACAGGATTGTACTTAATTATTTACAATTCCATTGCTGGCAGATGGTTGAAAATACCAACAACGGTTGTTTTTATTTTATTATTGAGTGTTTCTTTTACTTATGCAACATTTAGTAAGCCAATGATTAGTATCAGTAAAAATGCATATTTAGAATTACAACAAATACAAGACAAAGTTTTATTTTCCAATAATGATGCAATCGTAGGTAGGCAAGATTTGCGACTTCTGGCTAATTGGACATTTGGAACAAAAGGAGTTTCAGATTACTTACTTACAAAAGGTGAATTTAATAAGTATCGTTCGGTGTACATATTAAAACAAATCAATGGTAAAAATTCGCAAATGCGGAGTGTAGAACCTAAGGTAGAAGATAGTTATACGCCAATATTTACAGGATTGTATTTTGAAATTTATAAGATCAACGACAATTCTAAATTATCTACTGAACCTCAAAAAATATTTAAAGGAGTAAAAGGAACAATCATAGAAATTTTACCCCAAAAAATTTTGGTGAAAGATTATAAGAATGACAAAATACGAACCGTTTTTATACATACTTTTGATGCCAAAAGTTTAAATATACATACTGGAATGAAAGTGGCAATCAACGGGGAATGGATTCCATTTAGTCTGTCGCTTAAAGCAGAAACGATTAAGGGAATAGAAAATTTTGACTAACCCAAAAAACATTCAATTGGCAGTTTGTGGATATAAAAGGATTGCCAACAAACGGATTCTATTTAAAATAGATTTTGCGTGTTTTGGTAAATACCTCATTAGAGGTAAATATTTTTGAAATAAAAAAGCTGGTCTGTAAAACAGGCCAGCTTTTTTATGATATCAGGCCTTTAATTAAGCCAGGTCAAAACGATCAAGGTTCATTACTTTGGTCCATGCTGCTACAAAGTCTTTTACAAACTTATCCTTAGCGTCGGCGCAACCATAAACTTCTGCAATGGCACGAAGCTCTGAGTTGGAGCCAAAAATTAAATCGGCACGGGTGCCAGTCCATTTAGGTTCACCTGTTTTACGATCAGTACCTTCAAAAAATTCTTGGGTATCTGAAGTGGACTTCCAGGTAATGCTCATGTCGAGGAGGTTACTGAAGAAATCGTTGGTTAATGATTCAGGTTGTTTTGTAAATACTCCATGACTTGACTGGTTGTAGTTGGTATTCAGCACACGCATACCCCCAATAAGTACAGTCATTTCGGGTGTAGTGAGTGTTAAGAGTTGTGCTTTATCTACCAGCATTTCTTCTGCAGTTATGCTGTATTTGGTAGTAGAATAATTGCGGAACCCATCTGCTACAGGCTCAAGCACTGCGAATGATTCAACATCGGTTTGATCTTGAGTTGCATCGGCACGTCCAGCGGTAAAAGGTACTGTTATATGATGACCTGCATTTTTTGCAGCTTGTTCAATTCCTGCACTTCCGCCCAGTACGATCAGATCGGCCAGCGAAACCATCTTCCCATTGGTTTGTGCGCTGTTGAATGTTGATTGAATGCTTTCAAGCGTTGCTAATACTTTAGCAAGTTGAGCCGGATTGTTGGCTTTCCAGTCTTTTTGAGGGGCTAAGCGAATGCGTGCACCATTGGCGCCGCCACGTTTATCGGAACCACGGAAAGTGGATGCGGATGCCCAAGCAGTAGATACTAGTTGCGACACGGTTAATCCTGAAGCAAGTATAGAAGCTTTTAGTGCAGCAATATCATTATCGTTGATTTGTGTATATGTTACAGCTGGAATTGGGTCTTGCCAGATCAGCTCTTCCTTAGGCACTTCTTTACCCAGGTAACGGGCAATTGGTCCCATATCCCGGTGTGTTAATTTAAACCAAGCCCGGGCAAATGCATCTGCAAATTCATTTGGGTTCTCGTAGAAAAATCTGGAGATTTTTTCGTAGACAGGATCTACTTTTAAAGCAAGATCTGCAGTGAGCATTGTAGGCGCATGTGATTTTGATGGGTTGTGAGCATCGGGTACAGTGCCTGCACCTGCACCATCTTTTGGTTTCCACTGTTGGGCACCGGCTGGGCTCTTGGTTAGTTCCCAATCGAAGCCAAACATGTTTTCAAAATAGTTGTTGCTCCATTTGGTAGGAGTGGTAGTCCATGCGCCTTCAAGTCCGCTTGTAATTGTATCTTCTCCATTTCCAGTACCAAATGTATTTTTCCATCCCAGGCCTTGTTCTTCAATGCCTGCAGCAGCTGGTTCTTTCCCTACATATTTACCCGGGTCTGCAGCACCATGGGTTTTACCAAATGTGTGACCGCCGGCAATTAAGGCTACTGTTTCTTCATCGTTCATAGCCATGCGGCTAAAAGTTTCTCTGATATCACGTGCAGATAAAAGCGGGTCGGGGTTTCCGTTAGGTCCTTCCGGATTTACATAGATCAAACCCATCTGAACGGCTGCCAGTGGATTCTCCAGGTTGCGATCGCCTGTATAACGTTTATCTCCCAGCCATTCTGCTTCAGAACCCCAGTAGATATCTTCTTCGGGTTCCCAAACATCCTCACGGCCTCCAGCAAAACCAAAGGTTTTAAAACCCATTGATTCAAGTGCACAGTTACCGGCAAGGATCATCAAATCTGCCCAAGAAAGTTTCTTGCCATATTTTTGTTTGATAGGCCAGAGTAATAAACGTGCTTTATCAAGGTTTGCATTATCGGGCCAGCTGTTTAGTGGTGCAAAACGTTGGGTGCCGGATCCTGCACCGCCACGTCCATCGTGTATACGGTAAGTCCCTGCACTATGCCATGCCATTCGAATAAAGAACGGGCCATAGTGACCATAGTCGGCAGGCCACCAGTCTTGTGAGGTAGTCATCAGGTCTACGATGTCTTTTTTTACAGTATCCAGATCTAGGCTTTTAAATTCGGCTGCATAGTTAAAAGATTCGCCCATTGGATTAGACAAAGCAGAATTTTGGCGGAGGATGTTTAATTTTAGTTGGTTTGGCCACCAATCACGGTTTCCTGTGCCGCTGCCTGCACTTTGTTTAGGGTTTCCGCCACTGAAAGGGCATTTACCCTGAAAGGTCATATTTTCCATTGTTTTAAAATTGGTATTGTTTGTAATAAAAGATAAAATTTCGATATTATTAATTAACCTGTTCTAATCTGCCACCAAAGTTAGGGCAAATTTGAGAAGCTTCAGAGCCCTATTATTTCAATTATCGGTTAGGTATTTAATGAAAAACAACTGGACTGTTGAATTGTTTGTAGAGGGTGAAATTATTTTTACTTCTTTTCAGGGAAAAGATAGTAGGACCTCTTTCGGCAGCAAAAATTATTTGGGAAAGGATTATTTCTTTTTTACCTCATTAGCATTTGTACAGTAACAGGTGTTTTTTGTTCCAACACAATCACTTTGTTGGCAGTTAGTTTTTGTAAGCTTTCGGCATTATAGTGGCGAATGGTGAGCAGGGATAAATTCTTTTCTATTTCCACATCAAATATTTGGGAGGCTGCAGCAGCCAGTGCGTCTATTTTTTCGGCATGATCATCAAAACAGCAGAGTAATGAGATGGCTGTATTTTGCGATAAGTTAGGTTTTACCTTTATCGCTGCAAAAAGATGGTGCAGGTCTTCTACAGGTTTGTCTTCTACAAAAGAAAAGTCTTTGCTTTTGAATTGCATGAGCACCTGTTTTTCTTTTACCACAATAACCGGTGGCAGGTTCTTTTCATTTTTACTGCTGATGACCGTGCCGGGTAGGGTGGGGTCAATGAAACTTTTTACCAGCAGGGGTATGTTTTTGTTTTGTAGTGGTTTGATGGTTTTTGGGTGAATGACCTGAGCACCATAATAAGCCATTTCTATCACTTCTGAATAACCAAGTTCATACATGTTTACGGCATCCTTAAATTGCCTAGGATCGGCATTCATTACTGCTTCTACATCTTTCCAGATGGTTACCGATTCGGCATTAAGCAGGTTGGCAAATATAGCTGCGGAATAATCACTGCCTTCTCTGCCAAGGGTAGTACTTTCGTTTTCGTCGGTAGCACCAATATATCCCTGGGTAATAACTACATCATGGTTTTTAAAAAGCGGTAGAATATTATCCTGTATGCTTTTGTCTGTAAAACTCCAGTCTACATCCGCATCTCTGAAATTGTTGTCGGTTCTTACAATATCCCTTACATCTATCCAGGCAGCATTTAGTTTTATTTCTTTTAAATAACTGGTCAAAATACTGCTGCTAAAGAGTTCGCCACAGCACACTACCTGATCGTAATAATAATCGTAATTGCGCACAGGTTTATCGTGCAGTAACCATTCTATTTCTGTAAAAAAATCTTTCAGCTGGTTTTCGGCAGCCTGCCATTGCAGGGTAGTGAGGTATTTAAGTGTATTTAGGTGGCTGTCCTTTACCTGCTCAAATAATTTAAGTGCATCCTCTTTTCTTCCATCAAAAAAAGCATTCACAACTGTTTCCAGTGCATTGGTTGTTTTGCCCATCGCAGAGATAACGATAAGGAGTTTTTCTCCTTCTTTAGATTGAATAATGGACCCTACATTTTTTATCCTGTCTATGCTATTGATGCTGGCACCGCCAAATTTAAATACTTTCATTGTTGTGTGTTTGTTCATTTATATTTAGTTCATAGACGATGATTCATTGCTCAATCCGGCTATTTAAAATTTATTCGTCTTTGGTAAGTTTTCTGTTTTTTGAATGAAGTGCTCGGGAAACAACAGCCTAAAAATTTGCCCATATAAGCGTGCTATTAACTAAGGACTATCTATCTTCTTCAACACTAAAACCTTACTTTTGAGTTGCAAATCTAATTGCTAATAGGTAAAATTGAAAACTGTTTTATGACTATCAACCGAAAAGTACAGACCCTGGATGAATTTACACTCCAGCAATTAAGGGATTTTCCGCTTGCTACGGGCGAACTTTCAAGCCTTTTAAGAGATATCGGTCTTGCAGCCAAAAGGATACATGTAGAAGTAAATAAGGCCGGCTTGGTAGATATATTAGGTGATACAGGCAGCACGAATGTGCAGGGGGAAGAAGTGAAAAAACTGGATGTTTTTGCCAATAACCAGATGGTGGGTGTACTGCGTCATGGAATCAGTTGTGCAGGTATTGGTAGCGAGGAACTGGATGATATTGTGGTTTTTGATGATGAAACCAGTAACAAATCAAAATATGTATGCCTTTTCGATCCATTGGATGGTAGCAGCAATATAGATGTGAATGTATCTATTGGTACAATCTTCAGTGTTTTTAAAAGAGTGAGTGAATTGGGCAAACCTGCTATCGAAGCAGATTTTTTGCAGGCAGGCAGCAACCAAGTGGCAGCTGGTTATATTATTTATGGTTCTTCTACCATGCTGGTGTATGCAACTCGTAGGGGCGTAAATGGTTTTACACTCGATCAGTCTATTGGAGAGTTTACCCTAAGCCATCCAGATATGAAATGTCCGGAGACCGGAAAAATGTATTCGGTAAATCATGGCAACTTTTTTCAATACGAAGAGCGGGTTAAAAAATACATTACGGCCTGTCAGATGAAAGACAGTACCAATGGAGGACCTTACACGCAGCGTTATATTGGCAGTATGGTAAGCGATGTGCACCGTAATCTTATTAAGGGCGGTATTTTTATGTATCCCGGCATACTGGATAAACCAAAGGGGAAATTGCGGTTGATGTATGAGTGTAACCCCTGTGCGTTTATTGTGGAAGTGGCGGGCGGAAAAGCCACCAATGGCCAAATGAGGATATTGGATATTGTGCCAACTAAATTGCACCAGCGTACGGCCTTTTTTACCGGCAGTTTAAAAATGATGGAAGAGTTGGAGGGTTATCTTGACGGAACACTTGGCTAAAATGAAATCTTTTTTATTTAGAAAAAAATACAATGTCGAAAACAATTATATCAGTTAAAAACCTTTGTAAAAATTACGGAGATTTTAAAGCCGTAAAGGATATTTCTTTTGATGTATATGAGGGAGAGATATTTGGTTTGCTGGGGCCTAATGGTGCAGGCAAATCTACCACGCTTGAAATAATAGAAACGCTGCGAAAAAAAACAAGCGGGCAGGTGATTGTAGACGGATTGGATCTGGATACACAGCCTGATGAAATAAAAAAGATCATCGGGGTACAATTGCAAACCTCCGGTTTTTATCCAAACCTAACCTTGCTGGAGCTGATTCAATTATTTTCAGGTCTCTATAACAAAAAGGTAGATGCTATGGAGTTATTGAAAAAAGTGAACCTACAGGATAAAGCCAAAAATAAAAGCAAGGAACTGAGTGGCGGACAAAAGCAACGGTTTTCTATTGCCACCACATTAATCAATGAGCCTAAAATCGTTTTTCTGGATGAGCCAACCACAGGGTTGGATCCGCAGGCACGCCGAAACCTATGGGATCTGATTAAAGAAATCAGGGACAATGGAGCTACCGTTATTCTTACTACGCATTATATGGATGAGGCAGAGCAGCTTTGTGGCCGTATTGCCATCATGGACGAAGGCAAGATCATACAACTTGACTCGCCCGACAAAATGATAGACGACCTTGTCGCTACCGGATTTGAACGTCCTAAACAGGTAAAATCGGCCAGTTTGGAAGATGTTTTTATACATTTAACAGGTCGTGAGATGAGGGATGAGTAAAAGTTTCTTTTATTTGCATAACATTTTAAAAAACAAAAACTAATATGATGAAAAAAACAGCCCTTTGTTTGATGGCCGTTGTGACAGTAACCTATGGTGTAAATGCACAAACTAAACCAGCCGCTAAGCCAGCTCTAAATCCTGCTGCAAAATCTGCAGTAGTAGCTCCGATTATGAAAAACGGAGTAGACAGTTTTAGTTATGCAGTTGGCGTAAACATTGCCAAAAGCATGAGAGATCAAGGTATTACTAAAATTAACGGTGTGTTGATGCAAAAAGCCATCGACGATGTATTAGGTAATAAAAAAACTTTATTAAACGACGAACAGTGTAATATGACTTTACAACAAAAATTACAGGAGTTCGCTGCAAAAAAATCTTCGGGCGAAAAAATGAAAGGAGATGCTTTTCTTGCTGCTAATAAACAAAAACCAGGTGTTATCAGTTTGCCAAACGGATTACAATACGAAATCATTACAGCCGGTGATCCAAACGGAGTAAAACCAACTGCAGTTGATACCGTAGTAGTTCATTATGTAGGTACACTAACAGACGGAACTAAATTTGATGCATCTACAGACAGAGGCGAACCTGCTACTTTTCCTGTAGGTGGCGTTATACGTGGGTGGACAGAAATTTTGCAATTAATGACCAAAGGCGCAAAATGGAAAGTAGTTATTCCAAGCGATTTGGCTTATGGCGATAGAGGTGCTGGTGGTGCTATTGCTCCGGGTGCAACATTGGTATTTGAAATAGACCTGCTGGATATTAAACCTGCAGTAGTACAATAATGGAGTATTTGCAATACCCCATTGGTAAATATATTGAGCAACCATTTTCCGAAAAGCAATTGAAGGAATGGTTGCTCGATATACAAACCTTACCCATGCATGTTGAACATGCGATTCAAAATTTAGATGAGGCCGAACTGGATGCAACTTACCGCCCTGGCGGCTGGACACTGAAGCAAGTTGTTCACCATATTGCCGACAGTCATATGAATGCCTACATTCGTTTTAAACTGGGGCTTAGCGAAGATAATCCTACCATTAAACCCTACGACGAAAATGCCTGGGCTCAGATGGTAGATACTCAAAACCTGCCCATCAATATTTCCATTACTTTGTTGTTTTCTCTTCATATGCGTTTGCATGAAATATTAAAAAATATGAAGGTAGAAGAATGGAACAGAACCATCTTTCATCCCCAACATCAAAAACAAATGACCCTTTGGTATTTGTTGGGAATGTATGCATGGCATGGCAGACATCATGTGGCGCATTTAATGATTGGCAGGTAATTTATTGCTGCTAATATTTTGTTGCCAGCATTTGTTTTTCATGGCATCATCCTTGCGTCGCACTCTTGTACAGTATCACTTTTGGCAACTTTTTTAAACCTTTAACCCATTATGCCTTCCTTTAAAACACTTAATACCGAATATATAAGCAGGCACCCATACTTTACCGCTCGTAAGGATGGCTATGAAACTCCTGATGGCAAAGTGGTAGATCCTTACTTTGTTGTGGAACTGCCGGTAAGTGTTTGCGCAATGGCCATTACAGAAAATAATGAAGCAATACTTGTAGAGCAATACAGACATCCTATTGGCAAAAAGATTGAGGAGTTGCCGGGTGGATTTATTGATGAAGGAGAAAATCCGGAGCATGCCATTGCAAGAGAGTTGATGGAAGAAACCGGTTTTCAGTTTGACAATTATCATTATTTGGGGAAAACAGCCGCCAACCCCGGCGTACTTAATAATTACACCCATTTTTTCTTAGCCACCGGCGGAAAAAAAGTAGCTGAACAATCGCTGGATGCCAACGAAGAAATTGTTATCCATTTTAAATCATTGGAAGCTGTGAGGGAAATGCTAAAGCAAAATAAAATAGAACAAAGCATGCATGCGCTGTGTATGTTTTATGCTTTTGAATATCTGGATGGACAAAGAGGCTAGGCCTAGGGTTAATATTTTTAATCAATCTCTCCGATTATAAAAAAGCTTCCACAGATCATGATCACATCATTTTCTTTTGCCTGCAATTTTGCGGCCGCAAGGGCTTCATTCACTTTGTCAAAACTTTCTCCTGTTAATTGTTTTTCTGCAGCCAAGGATTTTAGCTCTTCATGGGGCATTGCACGGGGAATATGTGCATTGGTAAAATAATAAGAAGCGTCTTTGGGGAATAATTCCAATACATGTGTTACATCTTTGTCTTTTACAAAGCCCAATACAAAATGCAGGTTTGCTTTAGGGTAATTGGTATTTAACTGATACAATATTTGTTCTATACCATCCATATTATGCGCCACATCCTGAATGATGGTGGGGAGATTCTGTACAATATCCCAGCGGCCACGCATTCCAGTTAGTGATTTCACATTTTCAAGAGCGGTGTGTAATTCTTTAGGGGGTAAATTATAACCCTGTTTTCTTAAAATATCTACTGCACATAGTACCGTGCAAATATTTTTAGACTGGTAAAGACCATTCAAGTCCAGGTTTATTATTTCAACAGAATGATCCTGTAAGTCTTTAACATGGCATGATAAGTATGTGCCCCAATTTTCTGTGTAATCAACATTGTATCTGTCCGAAGCTATATAAAGAGGTGCTTCTTGTTCCTGCGCTTCTTTAATAAAAACTGGTTTGGTTTCGGGTAATACTTCTCCTATAACCGCTGCTGTATGATGTTTGATGATACCTGCTTTTTGAGCTGCAATTTCCGGCAAGGTATTACCCAGCAGATTCATATGATCAAATCCGATATTGCTTATAACAGAAAGAATGGGAGAGATAATATTGGTACTGTCCAGTCTGCCTCCCAAACCGGTTTCAATAATGGCGATGTCTACTTTTTCTTTGGCAAAATATTCAAAAGCCATGGCTACTGTCAATTCAAAAAAAGAGGGTTGGATGGCAGCGTAAAGCGATTGGGTTCTTTTTACAAAATCAATTACAAAAGATTCATCGATCATCTGTCCGTTTATCCTGATCCTTTCTCCAAATACTTTTATATGCGGGGAAGTGTACAAGCCTGTTTTATAACCTGCCTGCTGAAAGATAGCAGCCAGCATATGACAGGTGCTGCCCTTGCCATTGGTACCCGCTACATGAATGCTTTTAAATTGATGCTGCGGATTGCCCAGTGAATCACAAAGTTCAATAGTATTGTGAAGGTCTTTTTTATAGGCTGCCGCACCAATGCGTGTAAACATCGGAAGTTGCTCGTATAAATAAGCTAATGTTTCGGGATAAGTCATCCCTTCAAAAGTAGGTAAGAATTAAGAATAAAACATAGAATTTACGGGGATGTTTTCTTTTTTCTAAAAGGGTTTTCAGAAGAAGCCAGAAGTGAAAAAATAAATCCCCAAATAATAGATCCAATTATCTTTTTTATAAAATACATTTTGGAATAGATAGCATCTTCCCAAAAATAATCAAGGCTTATAGTAATGATAAAGTAAGTAAAAGTGGTTAATAAAACCTTTACCCAAAAGTTCTTATTATGTTGCAATTTAATTTTCTGTAAAATTAAATTGTACTGTTACGATACTTTCATCTGCGGCTTTATCAAACTGCATTTTTCGAAGATAACCACTGATAGCAGTTGCATAAGCTTTATCGAAGCTGGTACTGGGTTTTACAATTTTAATGAACATTCCCTGACCTGATGGAGCTACTTTTATCTGAGCGTAAATGGTAGCTCTTTTTAATTCGGCAGTAAAGGAATAATACTTGATTACTTTTCTGTTGCCACTTGTAACTCT
>CANNJE010000009.1 GCA_947504605.1 Chitinophagaceae bacterium | reverse complement strand
CTTTTAGCATCTAAATGCGCCTTCCGTTTAACATGCTATTATTTAGCACTTTCATAAATGCCTCTCTATATGTATTGCTTAAAGGGATTTGCTCTGCACGATTTTTAAGCTTTATCCCACACCTTGGCTCTATTTTCTATTTGCCCAAGATCCCCACTGCAAGGTTCCATGGTACATGAAACCTTGCTTGAGAGGATTCCGTCTTACATTTTTCTTTTTTTTGCCCTTAGGTATTGTATCAGTGTTGAAATCACACCGAAAATTATACTCATTATTAATAAACTCTGATTAGTCAAAAATTTATTATTAGTTAAACTTGAATAAAAAATAAAAAAAATAAAAAATAAAATAGAAACAATAATAAATCTTATAATGTAATTCATAATATAAAGTTTAACTAAACCATGCCATAAATCCTCCACATGCAGATCCGATAGCTGCATCTATTGCTAAGCCTGTTAGAATTGCTACATTTGCTCCTGGAACACTTAATCCTGCAGCAATCATAGTACCCATGGCTAAGAAACTTGCACTCAATGCACTTGCATCTCCTGTTATTACACCTGCAATAAGATCTCTAAATGATTTTCGAGAAGCAACTCCTTCTTTAGTTATTCCGAATTTTTTTTCAAACAAACCATATCCTCCAATTTCAATTGGTTCCCAAAGATATGCTGAGCTTTTGGTAACCTTAATTGTAGCTAAAATAATATCCAAATCTTGGCAACTTAAATTCGCTTTAGCTTGCATTTCTATCAAGTCTAATTTTTTATTAAAATCTTCAATATTTATAATATTATCAACATTTGAAAGAATCTGTTCTAAATATGGATATGCTTCAGATTTTTTTATTGGGGCATCTGGCCAATTTCTAATATCATTATTATACTTTGAAAGATTTTCAGAAACTTCTATCCCAATTTTCATAATATCCGCTTGAGATACACCCAAGCCCTCTGTTGAAAAATTTAAGCTTTTTGCTTTTGATTTAATTTGCAATAAACCATTTTCCAAATTATTTACATCTAAATTTTCATATAATTCAAGCACTCTTTTATTGTGCTCTTCTCCAATATTTAATTCGGAAAAGTTCAAATTGCAATTATTTTATTTTTGTGCAAATGTGTTTAAACATAGCAGTGTCCCAAGTAAACAAATTATTAAATTTTTCAATTGTAAGTTTTTAAATAAATGTTGAAGAATTTTATTTCATGTACAGTTCAACTCTGTATCTTACCTTGCTATTTTTCTGGTTGGGCAAAGCAGTCAGAAATAATTCAAGCCCAATGGTAAATTTCTACACTTCCTATTCTTCAATGTTCTTAATATAAGGGTTTTATAGTTACCTTTTTTGAACGCTTTGAAGTTTGAGATTCTGTATCATTTTTACTAACGATGCAATATTGTTTTTATAAACTATCGATAAAAGTCTGTTATGTGAAATAGTGTTTGCTATATGTGAAATCACTATGAATTCTAAAAAATATTGTGGCTGGAATAATATTAAGTATAGCGGCCTATTAACGAAAAAAAAATCTGGAATGATCTATAAACAATGACAGATGAAATCAGGAGAGGCTACAAGGTTTAGTAGTTTTTGCTGAGCAAGGTATCTGGGAAACTTTTGTATCTGTAGTGATTACTGTGATGATACTAAACATAAAGTCATTTTTTGAACTACCCTATTTCAACTTAATTCTATAAGCTAAATTTATAAGTAACCAGCCACCACTGTCATTGTGCTGCACTACATAATTTAAATTGGGTGCAATGTCTATACTATTTTTACTGTTAATAGTAAATGAATATCCAAGCCCTAAACCGCCTATAATCCCAATTCTGGTAGCTGGATTGCTACCCTTGTAAGAAGAATGAGAAACTCCTGCATCTGCTTGTACAAAAACATGAGAATTGTTAATGTAAGAAAGATACCCAATTTTAATATTTAGCATATTCAAACTTGAAATAATGACTGGAGTGCCTGGCTTAGGTTTTTGAACCAAATAGGTAACATCTCCAATAATTGCCCCTAATTTACCAACGTTATATCTTGCCTTAAAGGATGCACCAATAGAATGTTTATAGTACATATTAAAATTAAGGTCAATTGTAGGACCAGCACTCATTTCAACAGTCTTCTTTTGTGCAAATGTGGAATTTGTAAGTATTAGAACGAGGATGCAAAAAAATATTTTTTTCATTGTTTATTTTTTAATAGTTATTGGGATACCAATTTTAAAACCAAAATTCGTTCCTTTTGTGGCTACTTGTTGTTTGTATCTCTTCTCGCTGGCAGGATTACCCACATCGCCATAATAATAAGTAACCTCTGTTTTAGCCATATTTAAAAACCCCAACTTATAAAAAATCGAAAATGTCAGGATTCTTTTTTTCCTCTTAGAAAAAATGTCAAAACCAACATCATTAATTAAAAATAGTCCTACACTTGATTTTCGATAAATTGTGTCGTCTGTTCCAAGGTATTGTAGTACAAAACCGATGGTTTGATGTTCAATATAAAAATGCTTGTCATAAAATTGTTCTTTGTAGTATGCCTTTGTGTTATTAATATCAATGCCAATTCCAGATGACAGGTTGAATTGAATTTTTGAGTTAAATGGGAATTTGCCTATAAGCTTCTTCTCAAACACTTTACTTAATGACAATTGTAAATTATCAATAGAAGTATAATGGGATAATTCATAGTGGCCAATAAAAATATTATTGTACGGAATTACTTTATAAGAATATCCGAGTATATTATCGTAAATTGATAATTTGTACTTTTGGCTTTTTTTTTGATAAAACAAATCTAATCCATACGCTAATTGAAAGGTGGGGATTGAAACATAAAAATCGGAATTTTTTGAACCAACTTTATGTGAAATACCAGACAATTGCAAACCGAGATTTGGTAAAATGTATAATCTTTGGCTGTAACTGTTAATGGTTACAGCCAAAGAAAATACTAAAAGGGATAAAAGTTTAAACTTATTCATATTAGTATCCGCTTGTTCTCATATGCATATGCTTTTGCAATAAACCATCTTTAATTTATTTCGTAAAGTTCGAAAAATCCATTCCCATTCGTTTATCATAACTTAAAAAATAAACCATACTTAAACCCAATACTTGTACCCTGAGAGGTTGTATAAGTAAGATTTCCGCTATGCACCGGCGTTGAAGTTGTATAACGAAGCCCCAGGCTAAATCCTACTTTTTTTGAAAGATTAAAATTGTATTCGTAATCTAATATTAATGCACTTGTCCAATAACAGCCAAATTTAACCTCTTTTAAACTAGTTAAATTATAGGGTAAGACGGTATTGGTTTCATCCGCATAATCTCTGCTTATAAGTGTGCCTATCCCAAGCCCTGCACCAAAAAAGTGTTCCATATTTTTTTTACGAATTATAAATACAGGAAAAATAAAGTTTGCATTGGCATACAAATCACTCACTTCTAAAACACTATTTCCAGCTAATACATTTTTATAGTATCCTTGCCTGTCTGCTACTGCCAGTTCATAAATCATTCCTTTACCTTTAATAGTGTCATAAGTTTTATATCTAAAATTTATATCTTCTGCAAGCCTAACCACGTTATTCAAGTGGCCTTGCCCATCACCATAAGAATATAAATTGGTTATTAAGTTAACCGAAAACTTATTTACTCTCTGTTGTGCTGATATGTGGCTCGAAAATAAAATAATAGCAACGAAAAATGGTAAGTACCGCATATTGTTTGTTTTATTAACTGAGGTATTTGATACAAATACCTCAGTTAGTAATTGAAATATATAATTGTATAAATTTAGTAGCTTACGGCCAATAAAGAAAAGGTAAACGGCAAATCCAGGAAGGATAAGAACCGGGGCTTGGTTTCTTGCATCTGTTACAAACATCTGGGCAAACCTTAGCCGCCCATGAATACAACGCACCAAAAACTGTTGCACCTACTGCACCACATATCTGAGGGTTAGGAATTCCCAGTTTTTTGCAAATGCAATTTCCAATTAAAAAACCAATTATAGCCCCCTTCACATCATTTTTTAAAACACAGAAGAAACATCTTACGTTGAATCGCCCTAATGTTTCAGGAGTGGTTTCGGTGGAAGAGTAATAGTTATTCCAGTAAGCGGCGCTTTGTTTAGAAACAGAAATAGCCCCTTGTACTATATTTCTTTCTGTCTCCGGCAGGCTTGCAATGTTATAACCATTCTCAAGTTGGGTAATTGTGGAGATAAAAGAATTATAGTCTGGAGTATTTTCTGTTTGAGACATTAATGAGTTAAGAAAATCTTTTGAAGTAACACTGATTTTCCCTTCTACTGCTAAAGCATTAGTTACTGATTCATAGGTTTGAAACCTCGTTTCATCTCCAGGGTTCCCTTTCCCACAAAACCATATCTCTCCCCAAATCCCTCCTTTTCCAGCAGGGAAAGCGTTGTTATCATATAGTTTTCCAGTATAATAAAACACATCATCTAAAAAGTCATCCTGAGTTTTCCCTGTAAAATCGTAAGAATTCAGGTAATCCACAACCTGATTGTGTTTTATTCCTACGTTTAAATCTGCTGTTTGTGAAAAGCCAGCCAAAAACATCAGCATACTTGCAATAAAAAATAGAAATACTTTTTTCATTGTTGTAAATTTTAGGTTTATAAAAAATCTATTGCATTTTTAGTAAAGTGTAGCCAGGTTAACAGAGATTAGTGTTTACCGATTGTCTAGAATTTGTCTATACACTAAAGCACTTTTAGCTGTTAATTCTCGCTGCTCATTTCTACTAACGCTGCAATATTGTTCTTATAAACTATAGGGAAAAATCTGTTATGTGAAATAGCATTTGCTATATGTGAAATAAAATTAGCCTCCAAAGCCTATTGATTGGAACGAAGGAATCAACCATAAAATAGGGAATACGAGACTTTTAGCATCTAAATGCGCCTTCCGTTTAACATGCTATTATTTAGCACTTTCATAAATGCCTCTCTATATGTATTGCTTAAAGGGATTGCTCTGCACGATTTTTAAGCTTTATCCCACACCTTGGCTCTATTTCTATTTGCCTAAGATCCCCACTGCAAGGTTCCATGTTACATGAAACCTTGCTTGAGAGGATTCCGTCTTACATTTTTCTTTTTTTTGCCCTTAGGTATTGTATCAGTGTTGAAATCAAACCGAAAATTATACCCAGTATTAATAAACTTTGATTAGTCAAAAAATGCACTTATTACTTGAACTTATAAAGTTCTAAAAAGTATAATGCAATTAAAATTAATTTGATTCATTAAAGTATTTATAGATTACAAATTTCTTAGCGACCATCAACAAAATTTACATAGCAACTTGTTCAATTTTTTTTGGTTCTTTATACCTATCTAAGCCAAATTTGTTTAAGGAATTTGGAAAGAAAACCAGATGAGAACCCAAAAAAAGAAATATTAAAACTATACAATGAAAACATTAAGTTTCATTTTGTAATTAATTAAAATACATAAATGAAAGTTGCTTTTATTTATTTCGCAGTTTTCTATTTTTTTTCAAGAAGGAAAATAGCAAGAATCCAAACATCAAAACACTTAAACTACTCAGCGTAATCTGAAAGCCATTTTTTTTATCTAACGTATAGATGAAAATTAAAGCTGATGCTATGAAAGCTGCTAAAATGATAAAAAGTCTATTTTCCATATTTAATTTTTTTAAAAACATGAAGCTGCAGCTCCTGCCATTGCTCCGCCATATACCCCAATAGCTGCACCAGAAACTGTTCCAAAAACAGGCAGAGTTACTGTTCCAACTGCAGCTCCAGCCAGTCCTCCCAAAGCTGCACCACCAACTGTACCTAATGCACATTTAACTCCACTTACAAGGGCGCTAAACCAACCTCTATATCGAAATTAATCGATACTTAATTTCGATTGTTTTAGCAAATGAGATTACGGTTTTGATTTGCCAATTGAAATAAAAAACAAATATCAAAGAAATTTATTTTCAGAACGCTTCTAAATCTATCTTTTTACCTTTTCAAATGTCAGAATCCCTTCAGATGAAATTAACAAGATATCACCATACCAGAATTTATCCAACCCTCTATTATTGGGATAGATAAATTTCAGGTCAGTAATAAATTTCCCCAAAGCTTTTGTTGGCAAATTAGTAACAATAAATCCATTTGAACCATAGTATTTATATGGAATTAAAAATGATTTTAAACTATCGTAATAGTTAGGTTCCACTTTAGAAAGTTTACTGACTTTAAACCCACTAGCATCAAATATTACTATATTATTGAAACTTGTGTCTTCTTTAAATTGTCGGTTGACTACCTTGTATTTACCCATGCATGGGGAACACCATAAAGCAGTAATAAAAATGCGTGTGCTTTTTTTACTGTTAAGATGAATTTCGGAAAAGCTAAATTCTTTAAACTGAGAATATGAAATAATAATTGATGATATGAAAAGGGCAAAAACTAAAAAGCACTTTTTTTTCATAATTTAATTTATAAATAACTGCTTTTGAAAACTTTGAAGTTTGAAATGCTGTATTATTTTTGCCACGATGCAATATTGTTTATATAACCGAACGGGAAAAAGCTGTTATGTGAAACAGCGTTTGCTATATGTGAAATTATAGTTTTGTGATAAATAAATGGCGTGGAGTGAGAATTTACAAGGAAAAAAAGTAAAAAAAAATGCTATAGCAAACGACAATACAACTAAAATCAGTTTCCATTTAGTACCTTATTCGTTAGCACTTGCATAAATGCTGTTTTGTAAGTATTGCTTATTGGAATTTGCTCAGAACGGTTCCTTAGTATTATACAGTTGTTATTAACCGATACTATTTTACTTATTGCTATTATATATGATTTGTGAATCCGCATAAATTTATTACACGGCAAGTGTCCTTCTATTTCCTTCATAGAAGAGTAAACCAATGTTTTAGATGTTCCTCTGTAAAAAGCAATATAATTATTCATGGCTTCAATAAAATCAATATCATCTAAATCTATCTTTAACATTTTCCCTTTTTGCTCCGTTTTAACAAAAATGTAATCATTAGAAATGTCTTCCGCTTCATTTATCAGGCTTGTATTATTAACAGGCTTGATCTTCATAATTGCTTTAGCAAATCGATCAAATGGTATTGGTTTCATAAGATAATCTACAGCGTTCAGGTCGTAGCTTGCCACAGCGAACTCAGAGAATGCTGTACAGAATATGACTTTTACATTAGCCGGCAAAATTTTAAAAATGTCGATCCCATTCATTTCGTCCATCTGAATATCCAGGAACACTAGTTCTGCCTGGCAGCTTGCTATCATTGCTATTCCGTCCAAAGGATTTGTTGCTGTGCCCACCAATTGCAGAAATGGTATTTTCCTGACGTAATTTTCCAGCACATGTATTGCTGGTTGTTCATCATCTATTATTATACATTTGATCATCGGTTCAGCTTTTAACTATGAGTTCAAATATATATGAATCATTTTCATCTGTAACATTTATTGAATATTTTTCTTTAAAAGCAACATCAAGCCTTTTGCTTAGGTTGGTAATTCCAATGTTGAGAGAAGGAAGATTATCAGCTTTTTCTTTTTTCTTATTTCGGCAATAAAAATAAACCTCATTCATAGTTAAAATAAGTTTTATCTCCAATGGATTTTCAGGATCTTTTAAATCACCATACTTCAATGCGTTTTCAATAATTGTAATAAGGGAAAGTGGCGGAACAGTCTGACCGCTTGCTTCACCATCCACTTCCAATGTTATTGCCTTGGAATTCCCAAAACGCAAATTATTTATTTCGATTAAAGTTCTAATTTGTTCCAGTTCTTTTTCAACAGGCACTTTGCCGGTAACCTGCTCCAGATTTTCCAATGAATACCTCATCATACCTGACAATTTTAGGATATTATCTGCAAGCTCCTGAGAAACATCCAATGCCTGGGAAAAGAGCACATTAAGCGTATTGTGCAAAAAATGAGGATTTATCTGTGCCCGCAGGAATGCATACTCGTATTGAAGTCTCTCCTGGTTTAATTTTAATTCCTGTTGCTTTAATATGGCTGTTTCTAATTCGTTCTGGATTTTCTGTTTTTCGAGTTCTAATTTTTCCTGTTCCAACAAGTGTATTTGCTTCTCACGTTTCAAATATTGCCGGATATAAAAATACAGGGCGGCGAAGGCAAAATACTTAACATAACCCAATATCGCCTCCGAAAAAAAATAGTTAATGTCGCTAGTTCTGTAAAGTGTTACTCCCAAACGAGGCATAATAATATACCAATAACTATAGCCAAGTGTTCCCAAAACAATAAAAATGATAAAAAAGGTAGCAATTCCCCAACTTACATTTTTCTTTGAATTATTAAGGCCCAAAAAATAAATAATGATATAGAAAGCAATAGCGAACGGAAGTACGGAAAAAAAAACTTTTAGAAAAGTACTTGTGGGTTCCGTAAACTTACTTACAGCAAATATAAAAATGCAATACAATAACCATACAATAAAGTGCTTTGCCCACAGTGGTGATTTCTTAATTGCTAACAATTCCATATATAATGTTCCCTTACAAATAATTGAATTTATTTTTAAGCAGGCACCAACACTTTATTCACGTAAAGTTCGGCAAATTCATTTAAAACAACTTCACTGCTCGGTATAGGTTTAAAGGCCGATGAAACCAAAAGGTTATAAACTGCATCACTTATTTTATAAGATTTATAATTACTTTTTTTGAACAAAAAGCAATCAGAAACAATCTTAAAGATACCAAAACAAGATGAGTTAAAACGTAATTTATCATTAGTATCTGGTAAATTGGTATTTTCGAGCGCAATAATAATATCATTACCATTTGGGGCAGTTACTTTGTGCAAATACAACCAGGCTTCCCACTGATCCGGATATTCTATAATAATTGGTGCTACAAGATCATAGATTTCCTGCATGGTTTTTTTTGTAAATTGAGCCCTATCCAGGTTTACATCTGAAAATATTGGATCGAAAAATTTTAGTTTTATTTCGTTTATTGATTTCCTGTATGACGCAACTGTTACAAGAGGCACCTGCAGCGCATGTGCTAAAACCCCAACACCCTGCCTGACAAAAATCTTATGATGTAAAAAATTAATTTCGCAACTGTTATTATTATTTATAGTTTCGTTTCCTGCTCCGACGTTACCATCAACATAAATCACTAAATTTCTACCCTGTTTCAAATCTTTTATCATTTGCAACCCTGATGAGGGAGATTCTGCATCGATAAGTTTTAAACCTTCATGTGAATTGTCCAACTTATTTAACATCTCATACATTTCTTTCAACGAGTCCCCCTCTACGGCAATCATTTCTTTTGAAACTACCAATGAGAATGGAATTTTATTTTTTGCCAGAAAGAGATTGATAAGCCTGTAAGAGCCTGTATGAAATGTACAAATTATGGAGGCTCCTTTGTTTAACAAACTCCAAATTTGAGTAGTCAAATTTTCGTAACCAATATAATCAGGTAGTTCAAAAAATGACTGCTCAAATTTGCTTAGTTGCTGGTGGAGGAATATATTTTTAAATATCCTTAGATGCTCACTAGGACTAATCTCAGGAAGATAATTTGACAGGCATGCGCTAACAATATTAAATTTCGCTATCATGATATCCTCATTCCATAGCTTCGATTTTTGGGCAAACTTTGTTACTAGTTCCGTTTTTTTTAAAATGTATTCTTCAAGAATCATATTCGATTTATGTTTATATAGTTGGGTTTTAGTAGTTGATTTAACAAAAAAGGAACCTTAAAAAGATTCCTCAATTAAAGTCACTTAGCATTCCCTTCTGTACATTTTTAGTCTCCCGCTATAAACAGTGTACCAAGGCAGGAAGAATTATCCAAAATGTCCGCAGGGCCACTTAGTACCGTCTTAAAAATTTCTACTAAGCCTGCGATAGTGATTTCTGATTTGAAAATACTTTCAACGTTGTTCATTTTACATTGGTTTAGGGTTATCAAAAATTATGATTCAATAAACATAATAATAATCAAAGCATACCTAAAAATTATTATGTAAAATTGAGTTTGCTATATGTGAATGATATGAAGAGATACCGGGTGGAGAAATATCTTCTGACAAACATTGAAGAAACATTTAAAACAGTCCGAAGGTATACTTGAAAAATTTGTTGAAGATAAAGACAAAAAAAAATCCTGCATAATGCAGGATTGATTTTCTGTGGAGAGTATCGGAATCGAACCGACGACCTTCCCGAATGCTTTCGGGACGCTCTAGCCAACTGAGTTAATCAGCCACTCAATATATTTTCTGCTTTTTTTATTTTTAATTTCAAGCTCTCTTTTCATGGCTTCGGCTCGGGTTCCGAATTCTTCAGTATATTTTACAACCCAATCATTTGCTTTTTTAGTTGACTTGCTACCTGAATTATTATGACGAAAAATTCTGTCAGAAATATTTTCTGTGTGCCCAATATAATATTGATCAAGCATTGCTGAATATAATATGTAGATATTATAAGTCATAAAAAATCCTGCTGAAGTAGGATTAAACTTTAGTGGAGAATATCGGAGTCGAACCGACGACTTTCCCGAATGCTTTCGGGACGCTCTAGCCATCTGAAAATTTATCCTGTAAACAGAAAAAATCACAATTAAGTGATTTTTTTGTTTAGTGGAGAGTATCGGAATCGAACCGACGACCTCTTGCATGCCATGCAAGCGCTCTAGCCAACTGAAACCTTTACTGGTATTACTTTTCCTATACTACTAATAATATGTGTGACCCAAACCTGACCCAAAATATTGTTTACAAGTGCTAAAATATCACTTTAGAATGACTTATAAAAGTTATAGTTTCCAACCATTTTTTATAAGGTGCTGTTTACACTTATTACAAAACTCTTTTTCTTCTCCTGTAGTATTTTTCCCTTCTGCAGCTCTCATGAAGCAGGTTTTTATTGGACAATGAATAAGTCCTACTGTGTGACCTAGTTCATGTATAACAACCTTCCAAAAGTTTTCATTGTGACCTTTTAACCGGTATGCTGATGATATACATGCATTACCTGGTCTATACCCCAAACCCATAATTCCAAAGTCCTCATGCCCATGTGCTGTTGCACTAATATCCTGACTAGTAATCCCTACTAAAACTTCACCAGGTTTTGCTATCCTGCTCATCCAATGTATTAGTGAATCTGCTCTATATCTTTTTCTCGGTGGATAATATGCTAATGCTGGCATTTGAACAGCTTTTGCTAAGGTTATGTTAGGTAATATTACTTTTATGTTAGAATAGGTTTCCCGCATAAGCTTATTGGTTATTCTATTTCCTAAAGGGAGCATTGTAACAGACTTTGAAACACTGTTTACTATAGAAGGTTTCTTTATACTCACCTTTGCTACCGGTGCTTTTTTGCAGACCTTAGATTTTAATAATACAATACTTAATACTATTACTCCAATTGCAGGCAGTATAAATATTAGATGCTTTATTTTCATATACCTTTAATTTACCATGCTTTTTAATCATATTTAAAAGTCATCATTATAATTCTATAAGGACCCTCTATTTGTAAGTCGTCAGCAAAAAGTGACTATAAATAGCTAAAATAACGAGCACTCTCTAAGAATTAGTGCACTTTTATTTGAAGACATACAATTACTGGTTTGACCTGCTTTAAATTGACTTTAATTTCTCTCTAGCCTTGTATTGTCAATTACTGTTACATCCAGTTTTCTATAAGTCTTTACAATGTTCAAGAATGAACTATAGCATGTCTTGAAATCATCGAAATATTTTGTTGCTAAGATAACTTGAACAATGTGCTTAGGCTCTTCAATATAAGCTGTAGCAAAAAATTGATTTTTTGAATCATTAAAAAAAGACAGGACAGTAGCCTCTGAGGAATCTGTTATTTTTATTTTTCCATTATTACTTACTGTTTCCCCATAACTTTCAGATAGCTTGGTTTGATTAATTATATATTCAGCCAATCCATTTACGTCATAGAGGCCTTTGGGTAGAACATTGGAATATATTTCAACAGAGCTTTTATGAGTAAAATTTTGGTTTGGAAAATATCCAACAAGTTTATTTGAGACTGGTGTTAGCTCTAATGAGTCTGGTACAGCATACCAATCTTTGCATTCACATAGCTCATATGCAAAATCACCTTGATACAAAAATTGACAAATTGTTCCTTTTGTTCCAGATGTTCCTGATGATCCACTAGTACCTGAAGTTCCAGACGGTCCATTACCAGAATTACAACTAATTAGTACTGTGATAAAAAGAAAAGCAAGAAATGTATTTAGAGTAGACATGTTTGATTGTTTGGTTTTATTAATTGTTTGCCTTTTGAATGAGTTTTTGATTTTTATCTTGTTTCGATTTTGCTTCTTTTTGTCCAGTACTACCATATTTATCAAAAAGATTCGCTGGAGCATATGTTTTAGGAAATAGTTCAACCTCTAAGGCATATAATGTATTTGCGTCCTTTATAGAATAATTGTCTCCAATTTTATCTACTGTATAAGAACTATTTGTAAATACGTTTAGTGATACATACATATCACCACTTTCAAAAAGTCCAAGTTGAGAACTATGTGTTGTTTGTTTTTTACCTACATATGAACCTGTATTTTTTGTAGAACCAGAAGATGTTGCATTTGTTACACTTTGATCAACTTCATCTTTATAGTTTTGATATAATTTAAAGAATGCATCATTAGGGTCTAGGTTGGGAGCTGTAGCATGCATATCAGAAATGCCATACTTGTACGTCAAATTATACTGGTTAATCAAATCAGCAACTTTAGCATTAATAATACTAGGGTCATAGATTTCACCATAATCTCTAACTACCATCTGAAGAAATTGCTCGCTAGTATTTCCATCAATCTTAACAGGGGCAGCTGAAACTCCTTCAGTCATATTTTTAAACACCGGTCTTTCTTCAAATGAATAAAGATTTTGGTTATTCTCACGGCTTACTTTCATGTAATAATCACCAAATTGCTCTACTAGTTCAATATTTGGGTTCGTGATTGCCTGGTCAGCTGCATATTTATTCCAATCTTTCTGTGTGTCTCCAAAAATGATCTTGTTGAAGTTTAACTTTTTAAGGTTTACTATAGCTTGGTTATTTCCTTCATTAACAATATTGGTTGTTTGTGGATTAACTGAGTCAGTAGTAACCTCGGCTATTGGACCCTTAGGGGTTTGATTGCATGATAGTAGTGATGCAAGGACAAGGGAAATTATAGTTTTTTTGGTCATTTATTTGGGTTTAAAAAAGGCGTGGCAATACTTATAAAAACAGGACGTGGACTAACAACATCTGAAGTAACTAGTGGGAGTCGAAGCCCAAGGATACCTGCAGAGTGTAGCCCACGTTTGACGTGAACCCTATCTCTGCTCCTAGTATCCTTTTGAATTTCGACTTTCCTAGTTATTGAAGCAACGATTAAGTTGTAACTATTTAATATTTATTCTGTTTGCCTACATGTCATATGTTTAATATTGTAAAAATAGGAAAATTACCCTTTCATTTAACAGACAGAAAAGGTGTAACAACATTTCAACAAAAACATCTCCCCCCAATAAATTGATATAAGAATTCTTACAAATATTCATTTTTCTACTGTAAATCCAACTGGTTAAAACACCATAATAAATGATGTTTTAACCATGGAATGTTTTTGTAACAGGTTTATAAACTCCCTTCATCTGCAAAACTGTAGTAGGTTCTCTCTGGTACAACTATCAAATGATCATGTAGCCTGATGTCAAAATATTTACAGGCTTCTTTTATTTTGTTGGTAATATCCTTGTCATTTGTAGATGGTTGTAGGTTTCCAGAAGGGTGATTATGAGCTAAAATAATTCCAACTGCAGATATTTTAAGGGCAACAGATAAGATTAAACGAATATCTACCACTGTACTAGTCATACCTCCTTTTGAGAGTTCATATATACCAAGTACCCTATTTGCTCTGTTTAAATACATTACCACTACTCTTTCCTGTAGAGCAATAGTATCTGTCGGAAAGAACTCTATCAGTTCTGTATAAGCATCTAAGGAGCTTACAACAACAGGTTTTCTGCCAATAGCTGGTCTATAGCTTATTTCTATTTCTGCTACTTTGTCTTTTGATTTTATCATGTTGGTTTAAATTAAAAATCCCCCACCACGTTTAATGATGAAGGAATGGGTGAAAAATAGTTTTAACCTTTCTAGGTCTTAGTTTATAAAGGAAACCCACCCTCAATTAAGAGAGTGGGTTTTATTTTACTGCAAATACCAACAATCAGCTTTACCTTCTAAACCATGTCTCACCTGTTCTACAAAGTTGAAAGCATTAACAGACCTGTCCAGGAAACTATCAATGTAGCTACTTTTGTTTGCCCCAGTAAATAGGTTGTATAACTTCCAGAGATTGATATTACCGTTACTATCCCTGCAGAAACTTTCATCTCTATAAAAGTCCTTAACAACAGAACTCATTTGAGTGTCTCCAAACAGCATTGGTGGTATGTTTGCTTTTACATCAGCAGGAAGATGATTATACATCCTGCATCTACCAATTAGTTGGGCAAACTGCTGCTCAGTTATAGAATGTTGTGTAAGTCTTTCCAGATGATGAAGATAAAAACCATGGTTGTACTTTTCAAGCAGGATCTTGATATGAACTTTTAATTCATCCAGTGTTTTAACCCTTACATCATTCATAAGACCATCTGACCATACACAGAGATTGGTGCATACCTTATTCTGAAATCCAATAAACAATTTAAAATGTTGTTCACTTTGACTCCTGCTGTACAGGTTATCCTGGTTATAAGCTTTTACACCTCCAATGGTTAATGACAATGTATTACCACCAATATCTGATTGCATACTGGGAATTTCCAGTACAAACATCATTCGTTCATAAAACAATGTCTTCTCCCATTCATATAGCTGATTAGCTGGCTTATCCTTAGCACTAGGAATTCTACCTTTAATTGGATGACTAACCCTTATAGATGGACGTAGGATATGCTCCCCCTGAAATACATCAGATGCAATTGAAGAAACTGCATCAATAAATTCTGAATGACTAATTAAAGTTTCATTGTCTTTAACGAAAACAGGTATGGTGTGCTTGTTTCTGATTTCATGAGAACTAGCTTCTATAGTATTAGCTTCTATAAAAGGCTTACTGGTACTAATAGTTTGTACTGACTGAATGACATCAGGTACAAATGGTATTTCTTCAATAATTTCAATGTACTCCATTTGATGATTGTTTTAGGTTAGATAATTCTTTTGAAACGTCTTCATTAATAAGTATTCTTCTTTTTTGCTGCTCAAACTCAGACTGCAGGACTACATTAAACTGTGGGTGCTGCTTGTACAACTCCAATAATTCTTGAATACTTTTACAGTCGTTAATTCTAAGCGATACATCATCAACTGATATATCTGCACCACTGTTACACCAGTCTTTAATAAGCTTACCTGTTTCTACAGAAAGTTTCTGTTCAGGTTTGCCAAAAAATAGTCCTGTTCTGTCTTTGCTAGCAGCAGCATGGTTCTTCATGTCTAAGTCAAATACAAGTGTGAATTCGTAGTCCATGCCATCACGTTGTACTGTTTTAAGACCTACTTTTTCTGGCACCATCTTACCTTTCTTCTCACTAAGAACATAGTCTTGTTTTGTTCTCATGGTAGCAATGACATGACAAGGAGTTTGTAGGATCTTCTGTACAAAATCATTGTGACGTGGAGTGATCCGACCCCAATTAGTAAAGCTGTTGCCTTGTAATGAGGAATGATAATCTAAAAGGT
This sequence comes from Chitinophagaceae bacterium, assembly GCA_947504605.1. Taxonomy (GTDB): domain Bacteria; phylum Bacteroidota; class Bacteroidia; order Chitinophagales; family Chitinophagaceae; genus Ferruginibacter. The sequence goes on along the minus strand of CANNJE010000009.1, from coordinate 29,928 downwards.
ATTCCCATTCATGGGTGTAAGGCTGTCAATAATAATTACCTCCATACCAGCAGCTATGCATACATCAATAGCTTCTATGTATTTCTCAGGACTGAAGGGCGCATCCAGTGGTAGGACATTGTACTTGCCAAGGTGAGCATAAAGTTCTGCTGAATGGTTCTCTGTGTCAATGACAGCTATCTTTGACCAATCACCGGACAAACCAAAAGCTATCAGCAGGGAGCTCATGGTTTTGCCACTGCCTGATGGACCAGTGCAGGACATTTTAAATTTGCTTCTCTTTCTAGAAGCAGTTTGTAGTTTCATAATTGTAAACTTTTAAAGTTTGAAAAATTGTTTATCAAACTCTTAAAGGATAAGTTTTTCTTACTAAAAATTAATAGTGTTCTGCGTAGCAGGATGAAAAGCTGATATAGAAGTTAGTGGGGGTAAACAGTGTTAATTTGTAACCGGGGGGATGTTTAAAGGATGGTCATCACAGTGTGGATTATGAAATAATTCTTTAAATAGGTATTTTGTAAGGTTTGGACTAGAATGATAATTTCTATAGCTATATACTGCAGTTTTTCTTTTTTAATCTATTATATGAGTGGTTTTATTAAATATTTTTGACGCACTAATAAATCACTTAGTATGAACCATGATCAATTACTAATAAGTCTGCCTGTAAATCTAAATATTAACATCTTGTTCCCTGCTAATGGGAAAGTGCGAAAAGACAAAAGGGCAAATCTAATAGCATGTGCATATTACATACTTCATGCAATTTACACGATGAGCTTATCTAGAAAATGGAGAGATTATTATGATACTCATGGTGGCTACCCAATACAATCTATGATTCTAGAAAAACTATTCGGCAAAAACTATCTTACTGCAATTAAGGTATTAGTTGAGGCTAATGTTTTAACTAGAAGCAAAGGATATATTGCTGGTAAACAAAGTAAATTATATGCGCTGACTGAAAACTATTTAAATGTGGGGACTATGGTATTAGAATTTCCTTCTGATAGCACTGCCTATAAGAAGATTAAACCGTTTATTATTTTAAAAACAGAGCAAAATAGACAAGAACTTGACAAAATAGCTTACATATTGAAATGGTTTGATTACAATAGACTGAAGATTGATCCTAAAAAAGCTCACTTTTTTATTGAGTATTATCGCTCGGAAATGATGAAACATATACCAGAGAAATTACCTAAAAACAGAACTCAAGGTGAGATTAATTCTAGGCTGAATCTCAGGGCAAACAATATGATTGATACTATGACCTGTTTAATGAGAGGAGAAATGCATCTTAAAAAAACAGGTAAAGACCACCGCCTACATTCAATTATTAGCTCAACAAAAAAAGAGTTACGAACGCTTTATACAATGGATGGCAAACCACTTGTGTCAATTGACCTTAAGTCCAGCCAGCCTTACTTTTTATCCTACTTGTTTAATCCTGAATTTTGGTCTGTTTTTGGAGAAAAATTATACCCAGAGCTATGGAGGCTGATGTCTAGAGGTAGGGACCGCTGTACTTTATCTTCTATCCTAATGTTTGTAACTTCCTCTGAAACTCAACCCAGTAAAGGCTTTCAAGAGCTTGAATTTTACAAATTCCATTGGAAAGAGGACTTCTATCAGCATTTAATAACCCTGGCTGCATCTGTAGGCCAACATAGTATATTTCCAGATAGGCAATCTGTGAAGAAGAAAATGATGCAAATTCTTTACAACAATAAGCAATATATTGAACTTGATCCTGCGTTTAAGTTATTTGCTGACTGGTTTCCTAGAGAAGCAGCTCTTTTAAGATATTTTAAAAGGCTGAGCAGAAATCAAAAACAGAAGACTGGTACAGTAAACAATTTTCTACCAATACTTCTGCAACGTATAGAAAGTAAGATGATGCTTGAGGTGGTCTGCAAAGAAATCTCTGAAAAATATCCTGCAGCTCCAATATTGCCTATACATGATTGCATATTAACTACACCAGAATATCAGGATGCAGTTTTGTCAATTATTGAAACAACTTTAAACAAAATAATAGGCATAATGCCTGGGATTACTGTTGAAACATATGACCAGGACAAGATTCTGACAGGATTATCCAGCCTTGCTAAGAATGATGTTATTGAAGTTCTTAAGTCTCCGCCAAAAGGATTAATTAATGAAACTGGACTAAAGAAACCAATATTAAATGAGATACCGGAGTACAAATCATTACAGGTTTTGTCAACTAGATATGTTTTTGATGTTGAAGAAGATGAGCCTGAAGATATTTAAAAAAGTATCTAGTGAGAACTGCTCTATGATGAGGCAACAACTTACATTTCAAAGTAGTCATTATCTATCCTCTTAATCTCATAAATCTTACTTTTTGATACAGCAACGTTATATTCAATCATCATACGTGTAAGTTGTTCTCCATCTATAAGTATGATTGTTGGTTCTATACTTTTTACATAATCATATGCTGATTGTGGAAAGTTTGAGGTAGTTATAAATACTCCTTTTCTAGCTCTTTTAGACAAAAGAGATCCTGCAAAATCTCTAATAGATGATACTGGTACAGTATTTTCCCACCTTTTTGCCTGAATATAAATAGTGTCTAATCCAAGTTTATCTTCTTTGATGATTCCATCTATTCCACCATCTCCAGAATATTGTGTTACTTGACCATTAGAATTATCAAAACCTCCATATCCCATAGCAATTAATACATCCACTACTAGTCTTTCAAAAAATTGTGGTGTAATTTTTTTGATACGATCTAATAACTCTTCTGCTACACTATCCATTATTTCCTGATGAGAAGTTTCAAGAAGCTCTTGTGGTGTTTTAATTGATGTTATTGAATTGTCTTCATCTAATGTACTTTGTGCACTTGAACCAAAGCTGCTTCCCCAAGCTTGAAAGGCTGGAAGTGTTTTAAGATACTTATTATCTATACCACCAGGATTGTCTTGTATAGCTTTTAATCCAGCTTGAGAAATGTGATAATTTCCTCTAGATGCTTGTGTTATCAAACCTGATTTATAAAGATAGGTTCTTACCCATCCAATTCTATTTCGTACAAGTGTATCTGCTTTACTAGGAAGCAATACACTACACTGCTCTTCTGTTAATCCTGTATTTGTAATTATTAAGTCCTTAATTTCATTAAAGTGCTTTGTTTTTCCATCTGCTAATACCTGTAAAAATGGCAACATGAAATACTGAAATCCAGGGACTGAGGGCTGTATAGTATTTTCTATCATTGTTCTTGTGTTAGTTTTTTGGTTTTCTTTTTAGTCTTTTTATCTTCTACAAATAAACCACCTGTGTATTTCTCATACAGCTCAAATAAGTACTCTATTCTTTTTGCTTCTGTGGTAAAAGGTTGTGGTCTGTAGCATAAGTCAACAGCCTTGTCTAGGTGTTGGTGAGCTTTAACTAGTACAGGGGGCATTGTGTTAGGATCATATAAGTCAGCTAAACTACTATCAGGGAATTGTGATCTTGCATCTAAAACAGCTTGAGCAGCTTCTTCTATAGCATGTTTCTGTTTATCTGATGGAGTTTCTGGCCATGGGTAGTTATTGTATACAATAGTATTTGAATAACTAAAATCACTCTTTAGTCTTCCGCAAGTATTTTTAACCCAAGTAATATGCATTTCACTAGTAATTATTCCAAAATGATATAAAGTGGCATTAGGTAGATTAAAAAGTTTATCACCGCAAATTTCATCATGTTTTAAAAAAGCTATAGGAATATACTTTCTATTCTCCGACGAGACTTTAGGGATTGCTAAATAATCTTGAGATGGTTGTCTTTCCTCACCAAATAAAGATGGAAAATTTGCTGCTTTTAAAGTCTGAGGTCTTTTACTACTTTGACGAAAAGTTTTTACTTTTTGAACTCTTTCATAAATATCAGGACAGTTTTTTATTTCTACCGGGGAGATATTCTTTAACCATAAACAGTATCTTTTAAGATTTTTTATCAGCTCCTTACCCATGTAAAACCTTTTGATGAAATTTATGCTATTGGGGTATTTCTTAATAATAAGAATTTTCTCTTCTTCAGTAAGTAATAAATTACCATCGTCTATAGCATCACTACCTCTATTTATTTCTGAAACATTACAAATAGGTTTTGATCTTTTTTGAATAAAAATATCTATCCCATGGACTAAATACCCATTTATATTATTTACTTTATTTTCTTGAGGTTCTGCTTTTATATCATCATACGTATATAGTAGTTTTTCCTTTATATCAAAATTAGAAAATCCAATTATTACAACATGAACGGCAGCATTACCTTTAGCTTCATTACTCCACTTAAATGTCTGATGAGCAAAATGTATTTTACAATTATAATTATTAAAAAGCTCTGACCATAAAATTCCTACTTGTTCTCCCTGACATATTGAGTTTGTACTCACAAACGCAACCTTAGTGTATTTAATCTCATCCTTTGTCTTATTGTTGCTAAGATATAAAGCAGCTTTAAAGTACCATGCTGCTACGAAATCTAGAACACCAGCACCCTGAAGATTGTTTGTAGTTACCAGCAAATCTTCTTTTTGATCTTTAGATTGCCATGCGTACCCTATAAAAGGTGGATTTCCCAATATGTAATCATACATAGGCTGTCCAGCTTCTCCCTCTAATGGTTGTAATATACTTTGCCAATTTACCCTTAATGCATTACCATGTACAATAATTGCACTTTTTTGTAAAGGTATAAGTGGGATATACTCACCAAATTTATCTGAAACCAACATGTTCATTTGGTGATCTATCAGGAACATTGCTACCTGTGCAATTTGTGATGCAAACTCCCCTAACTCTATACCATAAAACTGATCAAGGTCAACTAAAAAGTACTGGTTTATATTAGTAACCATTTGTCCTTTCAGCAGTTTTTCTACTATAGAAAGTTCAAGTAGTCTTAATTCCCTGTAAGCAGTTATTAGAAAGTTGCCACAACCGCATGCAGGATCTAAAAACCTGAGTTTACTTATTTTACTATGCAGCGCCCTCAGTTTATTGTGATTTTCACCAGCTGCATTAAACTCATCCCAAAGATCATCCATGAATAATGGTCTGATAACCTTTAAAATATTTTTTTCACTGGTATAATGTGCACCTAAGTTTCTTCTCTCCTGTGCATTCATTACACTTTGAAACAAACTACCAAAAATTGCTGGTGAGATTTTACCCCAGTCCAACTTACAACAGTCTAGTAGGGTTTGTCTCATCCCAGTATTAAATGCTGCTGTAGGTAGTCTGTCAGTAAACAATCGTCCATTTACATAGGGGAAGATGTTTAGCTGGTCATCTATATTTTTTAACCTTTTATCTTCAGGAATATCCAGTATTTGAAAAAGTTGATCTATGTGCATGGCAAGATCAGAACCATCTTCTTTTGTACGTTGCTCTAGGTAGTCAAAGAATATACCTTTTTGAAATATTGTAGTATCATCAGCAAAAAGGATAAATAACAACCTTACTAAATAAACTTCTAAATTATTGCCAGTATAACCTGCATCTTTTAACTGGTCATGTAACTTCCCCATTAACTCAGCAGCTTTAATGTTTACTGGGTCTTCTTCATGGTAAGTTCTTTTTTGATACCCTGCTATTTCTTCAAATATTTGTAGGTTATCAATTAGCTGGTTTATTTCAAAACTTACATGCAGTCCATCTTCTCTATAAACATGAAAATGTTGGAAGTCTGAAATCATGATCAGCTTAGGCAGCTCATAGTCTTTTAAACCATGGCAGTAGTTCTTTGCCTGAGTATATGCTTTGTTGAGGTCCTGTCCCCTAGATTTCATCTCTACCAATAGTGTACCTGGCCATAGAAGGTCAATATAACCATCAGTATCACTGATTTTTTTTACTCTATGTTCAAATGTTGCAACTCTTTTTTGGGAAATGTCAAATATTCTCAGGAAGTCTATAAGAAAAGGTTTTGCGTCAGCTTCTTCTCTTGAGGTATCTTTCCATTCATTACTGAATGACACAGCTCTACTTTTGATCTCATTCCAGCTTAAGGGCATCTATATAAAAGGTTTACGACAAATATAATTTATTTATTAATGCATTATGTGATGATTATATAAATACACTGTGTTGTTCGTGTAATCATTTAACAGAGTTATTAGGAGCTTTCTCTTATTTTATTAAAAGTATTTCTAGCTGTCAGTGTGTTTAGTTTTTTCTTCATGCATGCAAAAAATGCAACTTTCTTAAGGTGCTTGTTATAATCATAAAGGGTAAGACCTGGGAATGTGGGTTTAAAAAAATCATTAGGAGAGTTGTGAGCGTATTTCTCCAGTATTGCTACTGCCTGTGGTAACATTGGCTCCAGTTGTACTACTTTCACTAAATCTGAAGGATGCTTAAGCTGTATATTACATTTTCTTCCCTTAACTTCTATAATATCTGCAGCATTTAGTTTTAGCATTGCATTAAACCCAAGTCCTGTATAACACTGAAAAAGGAATAAGTCTCTTGCTAATAAGTGCGCTGGGTTTTTAATTTTTGAATTTATTAAAGTGTGCAGGTCATTTTCATCAAGGTATACCAGTGTTATATGATCATACTTACCTCTGTAATTTTTAAAAGGGTTGCTCTGTAGTTTACTATCATCTACAGCATAACCAATAATTCTTTTTAAGTTTAAACAATGTCTTGCTGCAGTGCTGTGCTTATTACATTCATATACTTTTAGGTATTGTTCAAAATCAGTAAGAAAGGTACTTGTAAGGTCTTTTAAAAAAATGTCTTTACCATTGAACTTATGCTGTATGAATGCTTCTACTTTATCTGTAGTGACACTATAATTGTCATAAGTTGATTTAGCAAATATTTTCATACTTACATATTGCAACATTGACCTAACATTTTGCCTCATAAACTTAAGCAAGGTGGGCTGTTCTACTGGTTTTGCAATTAACTGATCCATACTATTTGGGGAGATAAAATACTACTGCCATTGTAAGTTCGGAAAAAACCATTGAAATAATACCTCCGGTACTGTAAAAAAGAAAATCATATTGAGGGCAGATCCTTAGGTAAATTAATCTGATGTGTATACCTCCTTAAAGCTGTCTCAGGGTTATTTCCCATCAGAAAGGCTGTCATCACCGGAGTAATACCCTGGTCAATACATCTGCTGCCAAAAGTGTGCCTGCAAGCATAAAGAACTCTTTCTGGTATTCCTAACTCTTTAAGGACTTTTTTAAAAACCCTTTTTTGGAAGTTATTATCATCTATAGCTTTCCCTGTTGGAGAGGAAAAAACTAAGTCATCTTTTTGCTTGCCTTTTATAAGTGGTGTTAAAAGATTTTTAAGGTCAGTAGTTAAGGGCAATACTCTTTCCTTACCATTCTTGGTCTCCTTCCTTATTCTAGCTACAGAGGAAGTGCTTTTTAATGATCTGGCAAGTACTTCATTGATATGAATGACTTTTCGCTTATGGTCTATGCTACCAACCCTCAAACCGATAGCTTCTGCATTGCGAACTCCTGTCTTAAAAAGGAAGTATAGAAAGGGGTAATAAAAGGAGTGTTTAGTATTTGCATAAGCGGAGCAGTAAGTGTTATTCTTTAATGCTTCAAGAATTAACTTAATCTCTATATCTGTAAAAGGCTCTCTTTTTACCAACTTTCCTTTTCTAGATTTTTTTGAATGAACTTGTGCAAGTGGATTGTTCTCCCATATTCCTTGTATCACCATCCAACTTACAAAGTTTTTAAGAATAGTAAGTCTACGATTATATGTGTTGGCGCAGAAGGTCTCTTTGTTTAATTTATTAAGCAGATTACCGGCACTTACATTACCCCATTTCCTGATCATGTTTCTAGTGGAATTGTAGTTGGTATGGATCTCACAATCCATCTGTTTATAACTTTTGGTCCAGTGTTCAAAGAGTAAAGTAAAGGTTTGTCTGCCTTGCAAGTTTTTGTTATCTATAGTTTTTTTGCCGGCATATTTTTTTAGTGTGTGATCAAAAGACCCAGTAAGTATATCCTGCTCAATCTCTATAGCAATCTTTTTTGCCTGTAAAATATTTAACTGTTTCCATGCTGAAAGACTAAGTGAGTAACGCTTATTTTCATATCGCCACCTTAGTCTTATTCTATCTTTATAATTAGTTATTGATATTTCTCCCTTAGAAGATTTGTGACCCATTTGTGACCCAAACTGACTCATTTTGACCTAAAATTTAGATTCTAGGGTAAGTATGGGATACTGTAGTAGACATAAAAAAACCCTTACTGGGTAAGGGTTTCAAGGTTATTAACCTTAGTGGAGAGTATCGGAATCGAACCGACGACCTCTTGCATGCCATGCAAGCGCTCTAGCCAACTGAGCTAACCCCCCATTTTTAATTCAAAACTATAAGAACAATTCGCTAAGTCGACGACCTTCCCGATTACTATCGGGACGCTCTAGCCAACTGAGCTAACCCCCCATTCTAATTAAAAGAACATTTATGCTATCGAACCAACGACCTTCCCGAATGCTTTCGGGACGCTCTAGCCAACTGAGCTACCCCCCATAGGACTGCAAATATAAAAGCATTGTCCTATGCTTCAAAAACTATTTTAGCAACTACAAAAAAATGCCTCGAAAAATTCAAGGCATTCACAATGTAAATATGTTTTAAGGATTAATCTCCCCAGATATTATCTTTCCCTTCAAGCCACAATTTTACCAAATCGGTGGTTATAGACTTTGGTCTTTCCAGTGGCAAACCCAATGCCCTGTCCCAACACAAACTAGCCAACACACCCAATGCCCTTGAAACACCAAACAACACGGTGTAAAACTCATATTCTACCATGCCATAATGAACCAATAATGCCCCGCTATGTGCATCTACATTTGGCCATGGATTTTTAATTTTTGCAATGGAACCCAAAATTTCAGGAACAGTTTCATATACATTCCACACAGTTTGCACCAACGGATCGTCTGGCATATGTTTTTTACCAAACTCCATTTGAGCAGTGAAGCGGGGATCTGTTTTACGCAATACCGCATGACCATAACCCGGCACTACCTTTCCTTCGCTAATCGTTTTCTTCACGTATTCTGCTATCTGCTCTTTGGTAGGAGATTCACTTCCAATCTGCTCTCTTAATTCAAATATCCATTTAATCACTTCCTGGTTAGCAAGACCATGTAAAGGACCGGCAAGGCCGTTCATTCCGGCTGCAAAACTAAGATAAGGATCACTTAATGCCGAACCAACCAAATGGGTCGTATGTGCACTAACGTTACCTCCTTCATGATCGGCATGAATCGTCATGTACAATCGCATCAGTTCTTTAAACCCTTCATCCTCAAATCCCATCATATGTGCAAAGTTTCCAGCCCAGTCTAGCAATCCGTTTGGTTGGATATGTTCGCCCTGCTTGTACTTGCGGCGATAAATATAGGCTGCAATCCGTGGCAACCTTGCAATCAAATCCATGGAATCATCAAAAGCAGCATCCCAATAATCTTTTTTATTCATGCCGTTTGCATAACTTTTTGCAAACTCACTTTCGGTTTGTAAAGCCATGATCGCTACCACAAACTGCGTCATAGGATGGGTAGAAACAGGCAAAGCTTCAATCGTTGCAAATACATGATTGGGTACATGACTCCTGCGCTGCCAAACACTCGTAAGGTGTTGTACTTCCGAATCCTTAGGCAATTCGCCACCCAATAACATTAAAAGAAAAAGTCCTTCAGGCAACGGCTCTGAACCTCCGGGCGCTTTGGGCAGTTTTTGTTGCAATTCAGGAATAGAATACCCTCTGAAACGAATCCCTTCCTGGGCATCCAATAAAGAAGTTTCTGTTACCAAACCTGTAATGCCTCGCATTCCCTGATATACCTGCGACAACGTTACTTCGCCAATTTTTTTATCTCCATGCTCTTTTAAAAGCGCTTTTATTTCTGCAGTAACAATGTCTGCTTTTTGCTTAAACTTATCTTTAATATTGTACATATACTACGATTAAAATAATTGATATCTTGTTTAAAAACCAGTCGTTATTTGTATGAAACAATTCACAGTACTACATTGTATTTTTAACAAAAAAAGGAGAAATAGCAAAAAATGAAACCCCTTTTTTTGGGCAATAAATACTTAGCTAAAGGCATCCATGAAACATGGTACTTTTTAACCCTTAAAATTACGATGACTGCAACTGTTAAACAAAAGTTTTGAAAGAAAGTTTGTAGTTAACTAAAGATTGGTTATTTGGGCGCTTTTTTATACAGATAAAAAGCAATGAAGCCATAGATAATATTAGGAATCCAGGCTGCCAGCCATGGAGAAAAACTACCCTTCGTGGCAAACACAACGCTGATCCTGCTGAACAGAATATATACTACACATAAAACAATACCAATAGCAAGGTGCATCCCACTTCCACCCCTCACTTTTCTGGATGCAAGCGATACCCCAATAATCGTTAAAATCAATACCGAAAAGGGAACTGCATCCCGGTTATACCGCTCCACAAGCAAAGTGCTCAGGGATTCAGACTGCCGCATTTTTTCCTTGGCTATAAATGCATCTAGTTCCGGAGTGGGCATCTGATCTTTTAAATACTCATCTTTCCGTAAATCAATGGGCTTGAAATTATAATTCATCAACAGTCTTTCATAATTCTTAACCGTCTCTGTTTTCTCCTGAAAAAACCTTTCATTCACTGCCAGCATACTCCATTTATTCGTAGCAGTATCCCAACTAAAATTGGAACTGCGCAGGTTATAAACCAATTGATTGTTCTTGAATTTTTGAATGAATAAACCACTCCCTGTTTTAGAAATGGTATCATAGCCCCTAATGCCAACATAAGAATTGGCATCCAGTCTGAAATAAATATGCTGCTTATAACTTGTATTTAAATTAGCAGCCCCCATGTTTATATCTACATACTTCTTTTCAAAATCTCCCCAAATGCGGTTAGCCTTGGGTACGGTGTACTGGTATCCTCCCCAAAGCAAAGCCGAAAGCAGCAGGCCGCCAACAATAAATGGAAGCATAAACCTGCGGTAACTGACACCGCTGCTTAAAATCGCAATAATCTCCGATCTGCCTGCCATTTTAGACGTAAAAAAGATGACTGCGATGAATACAAAAAGAGGAAAAAGCATCGCATCAATGCGGGGGATAAAACCAAAATAATAATCAGTAATGATTCTCCAGATAGACAGTTTTGATTTTACAAAATCGTCCGTATGTTCACTTACATCTACTACTACTACAATGATTGTAAGCAATATTAAACAAAAGAAAAAAGTACTTAAAAATTTAGTTAGTATGTATTTGTCAAGTTTCTTCATCCGGGGTGGAAAGATAATTCAAATATGGCTGATTGGTGAAAGATGAATTGTGAAATCTTTACAAAGTTTATTGATGGGTTTTATAGTGGCCACTTAAACGCTTCGCAGAAAAGGAATATCCCATCGAATTTTATGCTTATACAATTCTATGGGAGCATTGCTGCCATTCCTTTAGCAGCTATCCAACCCGTTGTCCATGCATTTTGAAAATTAAACCCTCCGGTCACTCCATCCACATCTATGACCTCTCCTGCAAAAAACAAATGGGGAATCACTTTACTCTGCATAGTATTCACATCAATTTCAGATAACTGAATTCCGCCTGCTGTTACAAACTCTTCCTTAAAAGTAGTTTTCCCTTTTACGTCCAGTTCCTGCGAACATAAAATTTTAATCAGCTTATACTGTTCTTTTGCAGGAAGATCTGCCCAGCGAATAGCAGCGTCTATGCCACACTGTTGAAGAAAATATTCCCATAACCTGGATGGTATACCAAAAGGGTTTCGGTTAACTATTTTTTGAGAAGCCAGTTCAAATCTTATTTGCTGAATTTTATCCTTCAGGCTATTTTCATTAAATGCCGGCAACCAGTTTACCTGTATACTAAAATGATAGTTTTTGTCTGCCAGCTCCCTTGCTGCCCATGCCGATAATTTTAAAACGGCAGGACCACTCAATCCCCAATGGGTAATCAGCATTGGCCCGCTTTGCTGCAACTTAGTCCCCAATATTTTTACAGTTGCATTTTCCACACTGATGCCCATAAGCGAACTGATAGGGTTCTGAGGAATATTAAACGTAAATAAAGAAGGAACAGGACTGCTGATAGTATGTCCCATTTTGGTAAGCCATTCAAACTGCGAAGATTTAGGAAACCCTCCACTGGCAATACATAGATAATCTGCTTGCAGTTTCTTCTCATTAGCCAATGTTAAAAGAAATGCTGACTCATTGCTGGACTGTAAAAGATTTGTTGTTATTTCTTTCACGTCAGCATTCATCCATATCTCAACCTTGTATTTATCTGCTTCTGTAAGTAGGCAATCTATTATCGTTTGCGAAGTATTGCTTTGCGGGAACATACGACCATCCGCCTCTGTTTTGAGCACTACACCTCTTTCTTCAAACCATTCTATCGTATCAGTGGTGAAAAAATGATGAAACCCTTTTTTCAGAAAAGATGCACCCCTTGGATATTTTTTTATCATATCCGAAATACTAAAACATGCATGCGTAACATTACACCTGCCACCACCACTTATTTTTACTTTACTCAAAAGCTTGGAAGTTTTTTCTACCAGTATTACTTTTAAATGGGGATGAAGCCTGGCTGCATTAACTGCACAAAAAAAACCTGCCGCACCTCCTCCGATTACTACAAGTTTTTTTTGTGTCATTAGTATTTTATGAAAGTCCTTGATAAGTTTTTAGTATGACAATTACGATTAGATTCACCTAAACACCCGCAATTGTACCCCCAACCTAATAACTCCAGGTTAAATTAATATTCGCTTTTTCGGCAGCCTCCGTTTCTTCAAATGAAGACAAAATATCTGCAGCGCCATCCGTGATGGCTATATCATGTTCAAAATGTGCAGAAGCCTTTCCGTCATTCGTACGAATAGTCCACTCATCAGAATCCTGAAAAACCTCTTTTACACCTAGATTAATCATGGGTTCTATCGCCAGCACCATACCACGCTTTAATTTTGCCAATGTGCCACGCTTTCCATAGTTTGGCACCTGTGGCTCTTCATGTAAACTACGGCCAAGACCATGACCTACCAAATCCCTCACAACACCGTATCCATGTTTTTTTTCTGTATGCTCCTGTATGGCAAAAGCTATATCTCCTACTCGGTTTCCTGCTCTTGCTTTTTCAATCCCTTTATACAATGATTCTTTTGTTACTTTTAAAAGCATTTTAAGCTCATCTGATATTGCTCCAATGGCATAGGTATAAGCACTATCCCCATGAAATCCATTTTTATAAACCCCAATATCCAGGGAAACAATATCCCCTTCTTTAAATTCTACATTGGATGGAAAACCATGAACCACTGCGTCATTTAAAGAAATGCAGGTAGCATAAGGGAAAGTGCCGTAATTTTTAAAAGAAGGAATCCCTCCATTATCTCTGATAAATTCTTCTGCAAGATTATTCACCTTCATGCTCGTTATGCCGGGCCTTAAAATTTTAGCAAGTTCAGCATGTGTCTTTCCCACCATCAGGCAGCTGTGACGCATGATTTCTATTTCTTCTTTTGATTTGTAAATGATCATGGTATCGTTCAATTAGAAAGAAACCCCAACGATATTATCGTCAGGGTTTACACATTTTAATATTTTATTTAAATCCTTGGTTCAGAATTAGATACTCTGACCAGCGGTTTGTTGTCTGCCCTGAATTCTTCCACTACTCATTAATCCATCATATTGACGCATTAACAACTGTGTTTCTATTTGTTGCAAAGTGTCTAAAATTACACCAACCATAATCAGTAAAGATGTACCGCCAAAGAAAGTTGCAAAGTTAGGCTGCATTCCAAAAATTAACTGGAATATACCCGGAAGAATACCAACGAATGCCAATAAAACTGCACCCGGTAAAGTGATCCTGTCCATAATGGTTCCAATATAATCTGCAGTTGGTTGTCCTGGTTTAACACCCGGAATAAAACCATTGTTTCTTTTTAACTCATCAGCCATTTGCTTAGGATTAAAAATTAACGCAGTATATAAGAACGTAAATGCGATTACACAAATTGAATAAACAATCATATAAACAACATTGGTATGATCTGTAAAATATCTTGCCCAACCTTCTCCGGTAAATCCTGTAAAAATAGTAGGTAAGAATAATATAGCCTGAGCGAAAATGATTGGCATTACACCCGCAGCATTTACTTTTAATGGTAAGAAATTACGTGCCCCGCCTAATTGTCTGTTGCCAACAATTTGTTTTGCATATTGTACAGGTACTTTTCTAGTTCCCTGAACCAACATGATCAATCCCATGATTACGGCAATCAGGAACACAATTTCAACCAACATAATCAATAATCCTCCTGCTCCATTTCCTACAAATCTTGATGTCCACTCTTCCATAAATGAATGAGGCAAACGTGCAAGAATACCAATCATAATGATGATAGAAGTTCCGTTTCCTAAACCCTTATCAGTGATTTTTTCACCAAGCCACATTACGAATAATGTACCTACAGTTAATATAACCACCGTAGAAACCCAGAAGAATCTGCCATAAGCAGGAATCAACGCTTCTGCTATACCAGGACTATTCAAATAACCGATGTAAGCTGCAGCCTGAAAAGCCGTAACAATTACAGTCAGATAACGAGTCCATTGATTGATTTTTTTTCTGCCACTCTCCCCTTCTTTCTGAACCTTAGCCATTTGAGGAACCAGAATGGTCATCAATTGCATAAAGATAGATGCAGAAATATAAGGCATGATTCCTAAAGCAAAAATAGATGCCTTAGAAAAGGCACCACCTACAAATGCATTCAGTAACCCAAGCATACCACCTTGTGTATTGGCTTGAAGATTCTCTAATTTATTGGGATCAATACCGGGTAATACGATAAATGAACCAAGGCGATAAATGAAAAGCAAAAGAAGCGTGAAAATAATTTTATTTCTCAGTTCCTCAATGCTCCAGATATTTTTAAGTGTTGTTATAAACTTCTTCACAGAATTAAATCAATTTAAATAGTTAGTAGCTCTGAAAGTAAAAAGACGCATAAATAATCTTTATGCGTCGGCAAATATCGGGAAATTATTTAACTATTTCTACAGTACCTCCGGCAGCTTCAATAGCAGCTTTAGCTTTTTCACTTACTGCATTAACTTTGAAACTGAATTTTCCTTTGATTTCACCGTTTCCTAAAACCTTGATCAAATCATTCTGACCAATAAGGCCATTGATATATAGATTCTCAAGGCTAAATTCTGTGATACCATATTTCTCTGCATAATGATCAGCCTGTCCTACATTGATCACTTTGTAATCGATACGGTTAATATTTTTAAACCCACGTTTAGGGATACGACGTTGAATCGGCATCTGGCCACCTTCAAACGCTTTTTTACTTTTGTAACCTGCACGACTTTGTCCACCTTTGTTACCTTTTGTTGAGGTACCACCTTTACCACTAGCCTCACCACGGCCTATTCTTTTTTCTTTGTGTGTTGCTCCTTTTGCGGGCTTAAGAGTATGTAATTTCATTTTGCTTTTATTTTAAACTTACGCCCCGAAAGCATTCGGGGCTCGCTTGGTTAATGATTAATTTATTAAGGAATAATTGAAAAATACAATTATGCGCTAAGCTCTTCTACTTTTACCAGGTGGCTTACTTTAGTAACCATTCCAAGAATCTGTGGAGTGGCTTCTACTTCTACTGAAGCATTCATTTTTTTCAAACCCAATGCAATCATCGTTCTTTTCTGACGTTCAGAGCGATCGATAACGCTTTTTACCTGTGTTACTTTTATCTTTTTCATTACTGAAGATTTATGATATATGACCTGTGATAGTTGATAGGATGTTACTTAAAATCATACATCTCAAATCCCACATCCTACATTGTTTTATCCGTTAAAAACTTTCTTTAAAGAAATATTGCGAGTTTTTGCAACTGCAATTGGTTCACGTAATGTTGCCAAAGCTTTAAAAGTTGCTTTAACCACGTTATGAGGATTGGCCGAACCAAGGTTCTTTGCCAAAACGTCTGTGATACCTGCACTCTCTAACACAGCTCTCATACTACCACCAGCGATAACACCGGTACCATGAGCAGCTGGTTTGATCAATACTTTAGCTGCACCTTCTTTGCTTAATTGCTCATGAGGAATAGTACCATGCATAATAGGAACTTTTATAAGGTTCTTTTTAGCATCTTCGATTCCTTTGGTAATAGCTTCCTGAACTTCTTTTGCTTTACCTAAACCATGACCAACTACACCAGCTTCGTTACCTACTACTACAAGAGCAGAAAAACTGAATGCACGACCACCTTTGGTTGTCTTTACAACACGGTTAATGGCAACAACCTTTTCTTTTAATTCCAGGTCGCCGGCTTTCACTTTATTTAAAATTAAATTTGACATGTACTATTGTTATTATAATATTATACAATTAGAAATCCAATCCACCTTCTCTTGCTCCTTCTGCTACTGCCTTAATACGGCCATGATAAATATAACCACTACGATCAAAAACAACTTCTTTGATTCCAAGTTCAGTTGCTTTTTTTGCAATAGCTTCTCCAACCATTTTGCTCTTTTCTATCTTAGGTCCTTTTTGTGCACTGATATCCTTTTGCTTAGAAGATGCTGACGCAATTGTTGCACCATTGGTATCATCAATTAATTGAGCGTAGATATCGGAATTACTTCTAAAAACGCTAAGACGTGGTTTAGATGGTGTACCGCTGATCTTTTTGCGGATACGATACCTGATCTTTTGTCTTGCACTTGATTTATTATTCATCTTATTGTATTTTACAATCTCCGATACTGCCGGAAATTTAGTTGATTAGTTATTTTATTGTCTAGTTAATTAAGTGAACCGTTTTGAACTTTTCGCTCCTTCTTAACTATTCAACGAGAATTATTTACCTGCTGATTTACCTGCTTTTCTTCTCAACACTTCACCTACAAATTTAATACCTTTACCCTTGTATGGTTCTGGCTTACGCAGGCTGCGTATTTTTGCACAAACAGCTCCTAATAATTGCTTATCAATACTTTCTAAAGTTATAACCGGATTTTTACCTTTTTCTTGTGCGGTAGTTACTTTTAATTCACTTGGAATCTCCAAAATGATATTATGAGAATAACCCAATGCAAGATCAAGTAAATTTCCCTGGCAAGCTGCTTTATAACCAACACCCACCAATTCCATTTCTTTTTTATAACCTTCTGTAACACCTTTAACCATGTTACTTACCAAAGAACGGTATAAACCATGCATTGCACGGTGACGAATCTGATCTGTAGGACGTTGAAATTCAACAGCATTATCTTTAACTTCAACAGTGATGTCTCTGTCAATTGTTTCTTTTAACTCTCCTTTTGGACCTTTTACAGTAACCACGTTGTCCTTATTAATGCTAATAGTAACTCCTGACGGAATCTCTACTGGTTTTTTTCCTATACGACTCATTTTATAATTTTTATTTATTTAAAAATTCTGCTAACCGGTCAGCTTAGTATAGTTTCAGCTTAATGTATTTGCAGATGAACTTTACGCTTGTTTGAATAGATTAGAATATGTTGCAAAGAACCTCTCCACCTACGTTTTGAGCTCTGGCTTCTTTATCAGTCATTACACCTTTAGAAGTAGAAATAATCGCAACACCTAAACCATTTTTTACACGTTTAAATTCTTCTGGTTTTGCATAAGTACGCAATCCCGGACGACTTACTCTTTCCAAACTCTGTATAACAGGAAGTTTAGTATTAGCGTCATATTTCAAGGCAATTTTAATTAAACCTTGTTTGCTATCATCTTCAAATTTATATTTAAGGATATAACCTTTTTCGTATAAAATCTCTGTAATACGCTTTTTCAAATTGCTTGCCGGTATTATTACAATACGGTGGTTGGCCATTTGTGCGTTACGAATTCTTGTTAAATAATCTGCAATTGGATCAGTAACCATTGTTATTTTAGTTAATTGATTGAATAATTTGTTTACAATGCGATATCCAGTCTTAGTACAATGTACTATCTACTGAGTTCTTAGTCTTACCAGCTGGCTTTAGTTACACCCGGAATTTTTCCCTGAAGAGCCATGTCTCTAAACATGATACGACTAACACCAAAGTGACGCATGTAACCTCTTGGACGACCTGTAAGCTGACAACGGTTTTTTAAACGAACCGGAGAAGCATTTTTTGGAAGTAGATCCAATGCTGCGTAATCGCCTGCTGCTTTTAGAGCGGCTCTTCTTTCAGCATACTTTTCTACAATTTTTGCTCTCTTTCTTTGCCTGGCTTCAACTGATTTTTTTGCCATAATTTTATTTCTGTGTTTAATATCTAAATTCCAAAAGTGTAGAATTTAGAATTTTGATATTATTTTTTTACATTTTTAAAAGGCATTCCCAACTCTTTCAGCAATTCATATGCTTCTTCGTTGGTATTGGCTGTTGTTACGAAAGTAATATCAAGACCAGTGATCTTGTTTACTTTATCAATATCAATTTCAGGGAAAATGATTTGTTCAGTAACACCTAAGGTATAGTTACCACGACCATCAAATGCTTTATCATTAATACCTTTAAAGTCACGCACACGTGGAAGTGATACTGATACAAGCCTGTCTAAAAACTCATACATTTTTACACCACGTAAAGTAACTCTTGCTCCAATTGGCATTGCTTTACGCAATTTGAAATTAGAGATATCTTTTTTAGATAAAGTAGAAACTGCTTTTTGACCAGTGATGTTACTAAGCTCATCGATAGCGATATCAATTAACTTTTTATCATTCACCGCTCCGTTTACACCACGATTCAAACAAATCTTGGTTAACTTAGGAGCTTGCATTACAGTTTTGTAACTGAACTTTTTCATTAGTGCAGGTACCACTTCTTTTTTGTATTTGTCTGCTAATCTTGCAGCGTTATTTGTTGTGCTCATTATTTGATTACCTCCCCTGATTTTTTAGCTACACGAACTAGTTTACCATTTTCACGAGTTAATTTAACTTTACTCGGACCACCGGATTTAGCATCCCATAACATAACATTGCTGATAGCAATTGGAGCTTCTACTTTCAAAATACCACCTTTGGTATTCTGAGCCGTTGGCTTTGTGTGTTTGGTTACGATATTCACACCTTCAACCAATACACGTGCTTTTTCCAAAATAACTTCCAACACTTTACGAGGCTTCTTCAAATCTTTATCCTCTCCGGATATAACCACAACCTGGTCGCCTTTTTTAATGTTGAATTTGGGTTTAAATCTTGTACTCATATTTTTTAGCTTTTGGCTTTTAGCTGTTAGCTGTTAGCCGATTTTCTTAAATTTGATACTGCTTTACTAATAAACTATTGCTATTAGCTAACAGCGGTCCTTATAAAACTTCAGGCGCAAGAGAAATAATCTTCATGTATCCTTTATCCCTTAACTCACGAGCTACTGGCCCAAAAATACGGGTTCCCCTTGGCTCATCAGCATTGTTTAGAAGTACTACAGCGTTATCATCAAAACGGATATAAGAACCGTCTTTTCTGCGTAGTTTATTTACAGTGCGCACAATAACGGCTTTGGTTACAGTACCTTTTTTGATACCACCTGCAGGCATTGCATCCTTAACTGTAACTACAATCTTATCACCGATTTTTGCGTAATCCTGGCCACTATTCCCCAGTACACGAATACACAATACCTCTTTGGCACCACTGTTATCCGCTACGTTTAATCTGCTTTCTTGCTGAATCATTTTTTTATTATTTGTGATTTATAATGGATGATTTATGATCACTTATACAAACCAGTGTTTAATACTTATTTAAAATTCTAAACCGGATAAAATCCGAAATTAGAAATTATTATTTCACTTTTTCCAACACTTCTACAAGTCTCCAACGTTTAGTTTTACTTAACGGACGACTTTCCATGATCTTAACAGTATCACCAATGTTGCACTCGTTCTTTTCATCATGTGCATGAAAACTGGTGCTTTTTTTCAGGAATTTACCATAAAGCGGATGCTTTACTTTTCTTTCCACTTTTACAGTAATGGTTTTATCCATTTTGTTACTGGTAACCAAGCCTGTCCTGGTTTTCCTTAAATTTCTTACAACACCTGTTGTAGTTTCTGTTGCTACCATCTTATAGTATTTTATTGGATTAAGCTCCAATTTGATTTTTTCTTAATTGAGTTTTTAAACGTGCAATATCCCTTCTTAATACACGGATGCTTTGCGGATTCTCCAATGGAGAAATAGCGTGTGCAAAAGTTAGTTTTTTCAAACGTTGTTCGTCTTCCTTAATTTTTGCCGTTAAATCAGCCTCGCTCAATCCAGTAAGGCTTTTTACAAAATCTACTTTTTTAGACATCTTAATTTTAATTTGATAATTCGACAATCTGCTAATGTGCTACTTTGTAATACACTTCGCTTTATCTCTAACCTCATAACCTGTTGGCTAATCGGCTAATTATTTATGCTGAGAAATCTCTGCTCACAACAAACTTCGTAAGAATCGGAAGTTTTTGTGCTGCCAATTCAAAGGCTTCTTTTGCTACCTGCATTGATACACCATCAGCTTCAAATAAGATACGTCCTGGTTGTACAATTGCTGCCCAGCCTTCTGGGTTACCTTTACCTTTACCCATCCTTACCTCTGCTGGCTTAGCAGTAATTGGCTTGTCTGGAAAAATCCTGATCCATACATTACCTTCACGCTTCATGTGACGAGTCATTGCCTGACGGGCACTTTCAATCTGACGGTTTGTTAACCAAACACTGTCTAAAGCTTTTAAACCAAATGTTCCAAATGCTAAGGTTGCACCACGTTTGGTATCTCCTTTCATTCTTCCTTTCTGTGTTTTCCTGTGTTTGCTTCTTTTTGGTGATAACATCTTATTTCAATTTTTGATGTAGGATTTATGATTTTTTTATTTCAAAATTTCACAAATCAAACAGCTTTACAATTTAATTTTAAAACTCCATCCCGGATAAAATCATTGATTTTATATCCGAAATCAATATTGTTATTATCTTCTTCCGCCACCGCCACGGTTATCTCCACCACCACGGTTATCTCCTCCACCTCTTCTGTCTCCGCCGCCGCCTCTTCTGTCATCTCTTCTATCTCCACCTCTTCTATCATCTCTTCTGTCAAAACCTCCAGCTGGCCTGTCTGGTCCGTCATTTTTGCCACCGGCAATAACGTTTGGATTTAAATCTCTTTTACCCAATACTTCACCTTTACAGATCCATACTTTGATACCAATTTTACCATAAACAGTAAGTGCAAATACATTGGCATAATCGATATCCATACGCAATGTATGCAATGGAGTACGACCTTGTTTGATCTCTTCGCTACGTGCAATCTCAGCACCACCCAAACGACCACCAACTTTTACTTTAATTCCTTCAGCACCCATACGTAATGCAGAAGCAATAGACATTTTGATAGCACGTTTGTAGTTGATACGATTTTCCAATTGACGGGCAATAGTATCTGCTACGATATTAGCATCCAGTTCAGGACGACGAATCTCCAGAATATTAATCTGAACATCATCCTTACCACATAATTTTTTCAACTCTTCTTTGATCCTGTCAACCTCTCCACCGCCTTTACCAATAATGATACCTGGCTTTGAAGTATGGATAGTAACAATCAACTTGTTTAAAGTACGCTCAATTACAATTTTAGCGATACCACCTTTGTTGATACGTGCATTCAGGTAATTCCTGATTTTATCATCTTCGATCAACTTGTTGGCATAATCCTTTTTGTGAGCATACCAATTGCTATCCCAACCACGAATGATCCCTAATCTTGCACCTATCGGATTTGTTTTCTGACCCATAGTATTAATTTAGTCTTTCGTTTTCCTCTGTTGAAGAGATTGAAAGTTTTTTATTGAGTTTCGTTTTCTAAAATTTATTTAGCTGCTTTCGGAGCTGCTGCATCAACAATTACTGTTACGTGGTTACTGCGTTTGCGAACCCTGTATCCACGACCTTGTGGTGCCGGACGCATACGTTTGATTACCCTTGCACCATCAACCATAATTGTTTTTACGATTAATGTATTCTCATCAGCACCTTCATTTTTTGCTTTCCAGTTGCTGATGGCAGAAATAACCAATTTACGCAAAGGAACAGCCGGATGCTTTGGATTGTGCTCCAGAATGGCCAATGCTTTTTCTACCTGCATACCACGAATCAAATCAACCAATAAACGCATTTTGCGTGGCGATGTGGGGTAATTATTCAATTTTGCTACTGCTTCCATTTTTATTTTAGTTTCGAGCTTTAAGTTCAGCGTTCCAAGATTAAGCAACTTGCTTTAAACTGAGAACCGTTAACGGACGGCTACTTTTGTTATTACATTTTTTTACTTGAGTGACCTCTGAAATTCCTGGTTGGTGCAAATTCACCTAGTTTGTGTCCTACCATAAACTCGGTAACATAAACAGGGATAAATTTATTTCCGTTGTGCACTGCAAAAGTGTGTCCTACGAAATCTGGAGAAATGGTACTTCTGCGACTCCAAGTTTTAATAACACCTTTTTTGATCTTTCCTTCAGTCATCGATAAAACTTTTGTTTCAAGTTTTAACTCGATGTAAGGACCTTTTTTTAATGAACGAGACATATGATTGTTTTTTGTTTATTCTCCCGGTTCTACCAGGATATTTTAACAATGATTAAAAAATTCTATTTGTTTGGCAACTTCTTACCGTTTCTTCTGGTTAGGATCATTTTATCTGAACCTTTACCTCTTGTACGGGTAATCTGTCCTTTAGCGTATTTACCTTTACGACTACGTGGGTGACCACCGGAAGCTCTACCTTCACCACCACCCATCGGGTGATCTACGGGGTTCATCGCTACCGCTCTTGTGCGTGGACGAATACCTTTCCAACGATTTCTACCTGCCTTACCCATACTCTCCAAACTATGATCACTGTTGCTGGTTACACCAACAGTTGCATAACAATTGATCAAGATTTTTCTCAACTCACCACTTGGCATTTTAAGAACTGCGTATTTACCTTCTTTGTTATTCAACTGTGCTGATGTACCCGCACTTCTAACGAGGATACCACCTTGTCCAGGTTGCATTTCGATATTGTGAACGTTCGTACCCAAAGGCATATTTTTAAGCATCAATGCATTTCCCAATTCTGGAACTGCATCATCACCACTTATTACTGTTTGTCCAACCTGCAATCCTTGTGGAGCAAGTATGTAACGCTTTTCACCATCTGCATAAGAAAGCAGAGCGATAAATGCTGTACGGTTTGGATCGTACTCAATTGATTTTACAGTTGCAGGGATATTTTTCTTATTCCTTTTAAAATCCACTACACGATACATGATTTTGTTTCCACCACCCATATAACGCATACTTCTTCTACCCTGAGCATTACGACCTGCAGTATTCTTTTGCGGTTCAAGCAAAGATTTTTCAGGAACGTTGGTAGTGATTTCTGCATATGCATTACCAATTCTCCAACGAGTACCTGCTGTGGTCGGTTTGTATTTTCTAAGTGCCATTTTAAATTACTTTATTTATTTGTCAAAACTTTGCGGTGCTGACCACCATTCATTTATTATATTAAACTGTTGCTCCGTAGATGTCAATCGTTTCACCTTCGGCAACCGTTACTACTGCTTTTTTCTTAGCAGACTTACGTCCAACTATGAAACCAGCTTTAGTGTATTTAGCTTTCAGTTTAGATGGCATTACCGCAGTATTTACATCTTCTACCTGAACACCGTAAAACGTTTCTACAGCTTTTTTAATTTCAAGTTTGTTAGCCTTTCTGTCTACAACAAAAGTGTAACGATTCATTTTTTCTGATTGCTTGTTAGCTTTTTCAGATAAAACAGGCTTTATTAATACATCAGACAGTTTCATAACTCTAATTTGATAATTCGATAATTTGATAATTTGATAATTGGTTAATTACCAAATCGATTTTTTATGCTTCCGCTTCCACTTCTTCTAAAGAAAACAATTTCGCTGCACTTTCTGTAAGTACAAGAACATTTGCATTCAGAATATCATAAGTGTTCATATCGCTGATCACAGTTCCACTTACACCCTGCACATTACGCAGACTCAAGTATAAATTGTCATTGTACTCAGGAATAACAAACAACGCTTTTTTACGACCGATATTCAGACTACTCAAAATACCTGCGAAAGTTTTTGTTTTAGGTGCATCCATGTCCACATCTTCCAATACCACAATTGCATTTTCTTTTGCTTTGTAAGCTAGGGCACTCATTTTAGCCAAATCTTTCACTTTACGATTCAATTTGATATCGTATTTGTGTGGTTTTGGGCCAAAGATAGAACCACCACCTTTGTACAAAGGGTTACGCAGGTTACCTTTACGGGCACCACCAGTACCTTTTTGCTTGTGAAGTTTCTTAGAAGAACCTTTCACTTCCATACGTGTTTTTACCTTGTGTGTACCCTGACGTTGTGCGCCCTGGAATTGCTTCACGGCAAGATAAATAACGTGGTCATTTGGCTCGATTCCGAAAATCTCTTCCGGTAACTCAATTGTTCTTCCGGTTTTTTCGCCTTTTGTATTTAATATATCTAGTTGCATTGTACTTTATTTTATAGAACCTAATTGCTGTTTCCGTTACGCTTTTATTTACTAATTAAAACGATTGAACCGTTATGGCCCGGAACGGAACCACTCACCAGTATGTAATTTTTCTCAGCGAAAACCTTTACAACTTTAAGGCCCTTCATTTTAACCCTATCGCCACCCATACGACCTGCCATGCGCATTCCTTTGAATACACGGCTGGCATCAGATGAGTTACCAATAGAACCCGGTGCTCTTGACCTGTCATGCTGTCCGTGAGATTGCTCTCCAACACCACTAAAGCCATGACGTTTTACAACACCCTGAAAACCTTTACCCTTGGTTGTACCCACAACTTCAATATCATCGCCTTCGGCAAATATTTCAACTGTGATGGTTTCACCAACGTTTTTATCTGATTCGCTATCGCGGATTTCTTTTACGAATTTTTTAGGAGCTGTATTAGCTTTTGCAAAGTGGCCGGTCTCGGCTTTGATGGAGTGCTTTTCCTTTTTGTCACCAAATGCGATTTGGAGCGCATTGTAACCGTCTGTTTCAGCGGTTTTCTTTTGTGTAACTACACATGGCCCGGCTTCGATGATCGTTACGGCTGTTTGCTTGCCGTTTGTATCAAAGATACTGGTCATGCCAATCTTCTTACCAATAATACTTTTCATTGTATCTTTTTTATACCCAGCGCTCCGAATGTGCGGAGTTAGGTGTTCAATATTTATTAATTCTTAAGAACTTACTTGGTGCCTCCTCCGCCGCGGCGAAGGGGTTCATCAAGCTTTTATTTCAACATCCACACCACTTGGCAAATCTAATTTGCTTAAAGCGTCAACCGTACGGCTGCTGCTGGTGTAAATATCTAACAAACGTTTGTGTGTGCACAATTGGAACTGCTCACGGGCTTTTTTATTTACGTGAGGCGAACGCAACACGGTAAATATTTTTTTATGCGTAGGTAAAGGAATTGGACCTGTTACCACTGCCCCTGTACTGCGTACAGTTTTTACAATCTTCTCTGCAGACTTATCAACTAAGTTGTGATCGTAAGACTGTAATTTGATTCTGATTCGTTGTGACATATTTAAAGAACTTTAAGATTCCGTTTTTTAATTTGGAGTGCAAAGGTAAGGGTAGTATTTTAAATAGCAAAGACTTAGAAGAAGTTTTTTTTAAAATATTTCTAAGCCTGTTTATAGATAAAAAGGTATGATTTTTGCCATTAGAATAGTAGGCTCCTCTTACTTATAATATTTTTTTATTATGAAACCGATTTTAATTATCCTACTTTCCCTGGGCGCTTTAAACCTTCCTTCTCAGTCTCTCTTCGTTGATTTATATGGAGGTGTTGCCAATTATCAGGGCGATCTTCAAACCAAAAGATTTGACTTAAACCAATCCAAACTGGCAATAGGACTCGGAGGCTCCTATGACATCAGTGCTAAATTTAGCATACGAGGGGCCGCCAATTATATAAATATTGCCGGAAGCGATGACCCAGGTGATGCAGCAAAAAAAGTTGGTTACCGGAATCTTCAATTCAAGTCAACCATTTGGGAAGCCCAATTAGCAATGGAATACAATGTATTAGATATAAATGAAAGAGGTTTTAGCCCCTACGTTTTTGCAGGATTGGCAGTTTTTCATTTTAACCCTTATGCTTTTGATCCCCTCGGCAATAAAGTGTTTTTAAGACCCTTAAGTACCGAAGGACAGGGCCTTCCTCAATACCCCGAAAAGAAAATATACGCTAATAACCAATTCGCTATCCCCTTTGGAGCAGGCATAAAACTGGCACTTACCGACAAATTACAAATCGGGTTGGAAGGGGGGCTAAGAAAATTAATGACCGATTACCTGGATGATGTTAGCGGAACCTATGCCGACTCCTCTATTTTAGCAGCTGCAAAAGGTGCGCAAGCCGTTGCCTTCGCATACAGGGGAAAAGAAATACACGGCGCTGCAGCCTACCCAGCTGCAGGAAACATAAGAGGAAACCCTAAAAATAATGATTGGTATTATACTTCAGTACTAAGGATACGCTATTCAATTGCCGGAAAAGGATCAAATAATTCAAAAAAAGGAAAACTGGGTTGCCCTGACAATATCTACTAAAAAAAGCAGTATTTTATCAGCAGTATAGTTATTTTAGGACTACCCATTAGGATGAATCCCCTAAGGGATTCCCCCTAGTCCCCCCGTATCCCCTTCGTAGTCCCTCCGTAGATAGTTGCCCAAACCATACCCAAACGTGCCCAAACGTGCCCATTCGTGCCCATTCGTTCCCTTTCGTGCCTTTTCGTGCCCAAAAGTGCCAAAATATGCCCAAACGCTCCCAAACCTTCCCTTAACTAATTAGATTTATTGATCGAGCCTCCGCTACTTTCTTTGGTAATAGCAGTTGCAGCTCCCTTGTAGGAAATAGTTCCTCCACTGCTGGCTTTTGCATCCAGCTGTACACTTGCATGTACCTCTGCTGTTCCGCCACTACTCGCTTCTGCGATGGTATTTTCGCTCAACAACTTTGATGCATGAACGCTAGAGCCACTGCTTACCTCCACATCAAAATTTTTGGTGCGGCCACTGATCTCTATTTCCCCGCCACTGCTGGCGTCAGCTTTGGCTTCCGGAGCGTTGATGATTACTTTTATACTGCTGCCACTGGAAGCACTCAAATCAATTGTATTATCTGAACTGAGTTCATCCTTAACATCCACATCGGCAGCTGCAGAACTGTTGATCTTATTTAAATCCGAAACCGTCACAAAAACTTTCATATGCACATCATTATAACTCATCCCATTGCTCATAGTAATTTTTAATTGCCCATTGTGAACGCTGGTTTCAATATCATCTATAATATTATCATCTGCTTCCACTATTACCTTTGTATTAATTCCTTTTTTTACTTCCACATCAAAACCTCCGGCCACACTCATTGTTGTAAATGCAGCCAAATTGCGATTTTGTGTCACAATGTTTCCACTGCCGGTTTTATATCGGCAGGATATTGCTAAACATATAACCGATAGGATCAATAAAATCTTTTTCATGTTGTAGTTTTTATTTATAGCAAAGGTTTGTTATAAAATCTGACATATACAAACCTTTTATAACAGAATAATACCTTCCGTTTTTTACTGTTACCAAAAAATAATAGCTATTTGGATTAACTTCGCAGCCTTATGACAGAAAAGATACTTATCCTCGATTTTGGCTCCCAATATACCCAACTCATAGCCCGTGTAGTGAGAGAGGCAAATGTTTATTGCGAAATCATTCCATTTCACAAGAATATTGAATGGGACGCATCCTTAAAAGGCATTATTCTTTCCGGATCACCATGTTCGGTTAACGAAGAAAATGCTCCAATGGTAGATGTGAAAACTATGGCAGAAAAATGCCCGGTCTTAGGTATTTGTTATGGAGCACAGCTTACCGCAAAAATTTTTGGTGGGCTGGTAGCAAAAAGCGATAAACGAGAATACGGAAGAGCAAGTTTTAATATTGCTGAAAATGATGCGCTTTTACAGAACCTACCCGCTACTTCACAAGTATGGATGAGCCATAGTGACACGATTAAACAACTACCCGAAGGTTTTGAATTACTGGGCACTACAGAAAGTATCCCTGTTGCGGCATTTAAATCAGCCAAATCCGCTGCAAACCCAATATATGGCCTTCAGTTCCATCCGGAGGTTTACCATTCTACAGAAGGTAAAAATATTATTAAAAATTTCCTTGTAAATAGCTGCGGCTGTTCTCAGGACTGGACGCCGGAACATTATATTACCGATACTGTAGCCGCCCTCAAAAAACAATTGGGCAACAGTAAAGTAGTAATGGGCCTAAGTGGTGGTGTGGATAGTACCGTGGCTGCTACGCTTATACATAGAGCCATCGGAGAAAACCTTTATGGAATCTTTGTAGACAATGGCGTATTGCGCAAAAATGAATTTGAAGAAGTACTGGAAATTTATAAAGAACTGGGCCTTAATGTAACCGGAATAAATGCCCGCGAACATTTTTATACCAAACTGGCAGGTAAAGTTTTGCCGGAAGAAAAAAGAAAAGCCATTGGTAGCTGCTTCATAGACATATTTGACCAGGAAGCACAAAAGATAAGTGGTATTGAATTTCTTGGACAAGGCACTATTTACCCCGATGTGATAGAATCATTGTCGGTACATGGCCCATCGGCTACCATTAAAAGCCACCACAATGTAGGTGGCCTGCCTGAAACCATGAAGTTGAAACTGGTAGAACCATTAAGATCTTTATTTAAAGATGAAGTAAGAAAGATTGGGGCAGAACTGGGTATACCTGCAGCAATGCTAAACCGCCATCCTTTCCCGGGGCCAGGATTAGCAATCAGGATTTTAGGAGAGGTAACAGAAGATAAGGTACGGTTATTGCAAGATGCAGACAAAGTCTATATCGACCTCTTGAAAAAGACAGGCTTGTATGATAAGGTATGGCAGGCAGGAAGTATATTGTTACCAGTTAAAAGTGTAGGTGTAATGGGCGACGAAAGGACCTATGAATTCACCCTCGCACTCAGGGCTGTAACATCCGTAGATGGAATGACTGCAGACTGGGCACATTTACCTTACGAATTCCTGGCCGATGTGAGCAACGAAATCATTAACAATGTAAAAGGTATTAACAGAGTGGTATATGATATTAGCAGCAAACCACCTGCTACCATCGAATGGGAATAATTTTAAGAATATGACAACCCTTACTATGCAAAAAAAGAACAGGCTGTTTTTAATCCTCTTTTTTTTAATAAGCGCCAGCACAATTGTAAATGCCCAATCCGATACCAATAAGCCGACCAAGGTTTTTAAAGTAGCGATTTTCGCCCCCCTATACCTGGATTCTGCCTTTACAGGCACAGAATACCGGCATAGTAAAGATTTCCCAAAGTTTGTTTTACAGGGCCTCGACTTTGTTCAAGGTGCACAAATTGCTTTAGACAGTCTGCCCCTTCCTAATATAAACATTGATACACGCATTTATGATTCAAAATCTTTTCTGCAAAATATCCCTGCCTTAATTTTTAATAAAGAATTGGATAGTATTGACCTGATCATCGGATCTGTAAAAGACCAGGAATTTTTGCAACTCGCCAATTTTGCAAAACAGAAAAATATCCCCTTTATTTCTGCTACACATCCAAATGACGGAGGCGTTACAGCCAATCCTTTTATGGTGATCGTTACGCCTACCCTAAAAGCACATTGCGAAGCCAT